>CAZQIK010000430.1:0-2502 GCA_964593085.1 uncultured Spirochaeta sp. | reverse complement strand
AGCTCAGTTACAATCCTCGGGTTGCTGTTGGACAAAAATACAGAGTTCTTGAGGAAATAAGCGCCGACCGTCGCGGCACACTCCTCACATTTGCTCATCAAATTGGGGCCGGTAGCGTAAATTGGATTGGAAATTTTCGGGAGGGCGGTGAGTTTTTACTGGAAAACAGTAACACCCTCAATGCCCGAAGCTTAGATTGGGAGCGCGATATCACCACCGAGGTTCGGGGATACGCGCAAAACTTCCCTTTTGCGTTGTCCGGTCGTACCGGTGCATTTGCAAACTTTGACGATAAAGATCAAGTGGCTGAAAATGTTCGTGGCATACTACGACGCCGCGGTAGCAATGATCAGCTTGAAGGTAACTACGGCGCCTTTGCCAATGCCGATATCACGTTGAGTGTGTTTCGTTTAAGACCGCTGGCCGAGGGGCAGTTTTCTGTTTTTCTAGATGCGGCGGTTGTAGGTCACGGTAACCGTTCCTTCAACGAGGATGAAGACTGGAAACTCGGATCAGGCATTGAGATATTCGGCTTCCCACTTTTTGCCCGCGCACTCTACCTTCGTGGTTCGCTTGGCTTCGATCTACGCCGTGTCTTGGAAGACATGTCACTTTCCGGGGGGAGCAAACGCGAGATATTCATTGGTCTTGATCACCATTACTGAGGCCGGTAACAACTGAGACGGGCACGTGTAGTACAGGTGCCCGTCCAGTACATCGTTCTTACCGCTCTATTCGAACACGTAAATTAGGAAATTTCCCGCTGAAGATCTGCCGCACGGTCGGTGTATTCCCATGCAAACTGAGAACGGCCGAAATGTCCGTACGCCGCGGTCTCTTCATAGATCGGGCGTTTTAGCTCGAGCGTCTGATTGATTCCGCGTGGGGTAAGGTCAAAAACCTTCTGAACAGCAGCCTCTATAGCGGTTTCTGGCACCTTCGCGGTGCTGAAGGTATCTACCATGACTGAGATTGGAAAAGGGACACCAATAGCGTACGACAACTGTACTTCACAACGGTCAGCAAGCTGAGCAGCGACAATATTTTTGGCAACATACCTTGCCATATATGCTGCTGAGCGATCTACCTTGCTTGGGTCCTTTCCAGAAAACGCTCCACCGCCGTGTCGCCCGGCACCACCGTAGGTGTCTACAATAATTTTGCGTCCAGTTAAACCGGAGTCGCCGTGCGGACCGCCAATTACAAACCGGCCGGTAGGGTTTACATAGAACTTTGTGTTGTCATCCAAGAGCCCGGTTGGTTCCAAGACAGGCTTGAGCACCTTCTCAACAAGGGCTGTTTTAAGATCGTCATACGCCACATCCTCGTTATGTTGGTGGCTCAAGACAACTGCATCGATTCGCTTAGGGGTAAAGCCATTATATTCAATGGTGACCTGGCTTTTGCTATCCGGCCTCAACCAGGTCAGATTTCCACTTTTTCGCAGATCGGCAGCCTTCAGCAAGATTTGATGCGAGTACATGATTGGTGCTGGCATGAGTTCCGGTGTCTCGTTGCAGGCAAAGCCAAACATCATTCCTTGGTCGCCCGCGCCTTGTTCACCTTCATACAAACCGGTACCGCTAACCCCCTGACTAATGTCGGGGCTTTGAGCATGAATAGCCGAAAGGACGCTCATGCTCTCATAATCAAGACCATATGCCGGATCGTTATAGCCAATACGCTGCGCTACATCACGAGCTATATCCTGTACGTCGACATAGGTATTAGTCGTAATTTCACCACCCACCACAACTAATCCGGTTGTCGTAAAACACTCACACGCTACCCGAGAATCAGGATCTTCCCGGAGGCATGCGTCCAGGACTCCATCCGAGATCTGATCGCAGAGCTTATCAGGATGTCCCTCGCTGACAGACTCGGAAGTAAAAAGGTAATTTCGGTTTTCCACTCACGTACTCCTGGTGCTCTGTTCAAATATCGTTCTAATATCGATACGTCTCAGCTTTATACGGGCCCTCAACCGGCACATCAATGTATGCAGCCTGTTCGGGCGTAAGCTGTGTCAGTTTGGCTCCAACTCGTTCAAGGTGAAGTCGTGCAACTTCTTCATCAAGATACTTGGGAAGCGTATATACATCGATCTCGTACTCATCACGCTTCTCCCAGAGGTCTATCTGGGCCAAAGTCTGGTTACTAAAGCTGTTACTCATAACAAAACTTGGATGCCCGGTCGCACACCCCAAATTCACCAGCCGACCTTCGGCCAGAAGGTAAATGCAGTGCCCATCCGGGAATATGTACTTATCCACCTGTGGTTTAATCTCAATTCGTTGTATATCATCTTGCTCGTTTAGCCGATCGACTTGAATCTCGTTATCAAAGTGGCCAACGTTACAAACAATTGCTTGGTCCTTCATTGCTTTCATGTGCTCAAGGGTGATTACATCCCTATTTCCAGTTGCTGTAACATAGATGTCGGCCTGTCCAAGGCTGTCCTCAAGCGTACCAACAGTGTAACCTTCCATAGATGCTTGCAAC
>CAZQIK010000429.1:0-2510 GCA_964593085.1 uncultured Spirochaeta sp. | reverse complement strand
ACCTATATTGCGTTATACGGCGGTTACTACATAAGCTATGGTTCTGCACCGCCTACCAACCTCATCCTGTACTTCGCGGTGTATACCGGACTTGCCGGTGTGTTTGCTGTTGTCTTGCGCATTATTTACCACGTTGTGCGCGGTGGTGAAAAAGAAGAGGCTGAGCGCCTACTGACCGAGGTGCTTGGTGACATTCCAAACGTCCTTATGACCGCAAGAAACCAACTGCTTGAGGGCTATGATGTAAGTAACCGCCGGTTGCTTGCTGCTAAACACGTCATTGAAAACTCCGACGCAGTTCCGAATGCTGTTGCGCGGGCCGTGTATGACTTGACCGGTAGCGGGCAGTTAGCAGACGCCATTGAGGGAATCGATGTGTATCGGCGAGGCGGACTTTATTCGCGGGTAGCCGACCTACGCCTCGAAGTGCAACCGGAGCTCGAAGCTGCCTTAGAGGACCTAAGGAAACGAGCGCCAGCGCTGGCAGATCTACTGCATGACCGTTTCCACGGCCGTGTAACCGACAAGGCAGCGGGGCGCATGCGGACTGAAGGGTTTCTTGAGCGGATACTAAGCACTGGCGAGAACGATAACTTTACCTTTCTCAGCCTGAGCGATGTTGATGAAATAATGGTTCTACTCTTTGAGCTGCTGGCAGGTAGGGAGCTTCTCTATTACAGCCCGCTTTATAGCGGTGGGGATATCTTTCGTGACAGCTCGCTCAATTTGGATAAGGCGCGGCGTGAGTATCGCAGTGCGGTTTTTGCCCGCAACAGTCGCCTTCGCATGTTGGTGGAGCTCCTAAACGAGTCCGAGCAGATACATCGAGTTGCCGCGGCAATTCCAGTGCTCCAATCCGTGCAGGAGATGAGTGCCAACATCGTTAGTGCCATCGAGACCTTGTATAAAGACACGCGTGAGCGCAGTGAAATGTTGCACATCAAGGAGAAGAGCCCCAATGATAGCGAGGACCTCCGTGGTCAACTTGCCCAGGAACTCCGGCACTTTCGTCAAGCAATGCAGTTGTATCGCTCACTTTTTGAAGCCAATCACCAGGTTGATCGGTCCTATGCTGCATTGATTGCAGCGGAAAAGAAATACAGCAACACACGTCGACGGCATGACACAGAGTTTACTCTGCGACTGCTTGGTTCGGAAGATAAAGGCGACGGGATACGAATCATCAGACGAACCATCGCACTTGATGTCCGGGATCGACAAAATGTTGCCCGTGACCTTTCGCCAGTGTTTCTGCGCTGGAAGAGGTCGATGTCGGCTGCCGAGCGCATTGCTGACGAGGGCCGCCGGCAGGAGGCACAGCACGCACTTACAAAGCAACTTGCAGTTGAGGCGGCATTAGTGCTAGATAAAAAGCTTCATGTGAGTAGACCAGCGGTACAGTTTGCTATTGAGAGCACCAACGCAGCGGCGCTTGGCGCTGTTGAAAGCAGTCTTACTCGTTCGTACCGTATAGGATGGGCCATGTCGCTCGTGCGTGAACTTGTGCCCCCCGGTCGTGAGGCAGTCCACCGGATTGCCCGGTATTTGACGGTGTATCACCACCTTCCACTCACTACCGAAGCCCGCACCATTCTGGTAGAGGAGTTTGATGCCGACCCGTCAGAGCTCGACCAGATAGCATTCGAGACAACGACAGAGTCGACCCACGAGCTCAGTGTCGGACGGGAGCAGCTCCTTGTGCTATCCCCGCCCTCCCGCCAATATCTGAACCTCATTGAACGTCTGAACCGGGTGCTCGGTGTGCGAGCATCCTTACGCTTGTCAAGCCTCCGGCCCGCGTACTATAAGTATGAGGATGCAGGAGTACAACAGTCGGCAACAGCATCGACAGACGCTTCGTGAGTGCGGCAGTCTTCCAGACGGTTTCCGCATAGCTGTGTCAAGTCTCCAGTTTGTGCCTGAGGAACGTCCAAGTACCGATCCATTTCATATGAGCTTGAGCCTCATTCTTGCAGATGAACCGTGTAGCAGCTTTGGACTGTCTCTGACAAAGAACCTGATACCCGGAGCACCTATTAAGCGAGCTCGGGCGTTGCTTGACGCCGAGCGCTTACAAGGAATTCTTATTAATAATCGAGTTGCAAATGTCTGCACCGAAACCGGCGTCGAGGATGCAGGTGAACTTCTCTCTCACCTGGGCCGCGAACTGGGACTTGATCCTGCAGTGCTTCTCTCTTCCTCTACCGGAATAATTGGCTGGCGCTTGCCGGTTGAGCCTATGAAGGCCGCGCTTGCGGGACTTGCAGCACAATTAAGTCGCGACTCGTTGCTCACGGTCGCAGAGTCAATCATGACTACCGACTCATTCCCCAAGCTCCGGAGAGTCGAACTTGGCGGGGGGAGTATTGTAGGCATTGCCAAGGGTGCTGGAATGATTGAGCCGAACATGGCGACCATGCTCTCTTTTATTTTAACCGACCTGGATGTACCTCGTGACGTGCTCAGACAGGAGTTGGCAGCTGCTGTTGAGGCCGGGTTTAACAGAATCT
>CAZQIK010000428.1:0-2513 GCA_964593085.1 uncultured Spirochaeta sp. | reverse complement strand
AGGCGATATACGAGACTGCTTTGGCTAAAGATCTCAAAATCCTGTAACGGGAACATACTGAGGCGGGCCTGATGCTCTCCTGTCACGCCCGTGAACCGGAATGCCTGATCCTCCAAACCTTGCCGGGTGGTAGCGGGTAGATTTTCGTTGAGGTTGTATACAGAACGATACCTTTGTCGCAGAATAAGCGAGTTTTCCAGCACGAATAACCGCCGGTAGAGGTTTGCACGGTAGGAGAGTCGACCGATATTGTCGGAGTTAAGCTGTGCGTATCTAGCTTCCCAGTCTATATCTTCGGGGACTTCCCATTCAGCGTTCTGGGTAAAGTTTTCCACGCTAAGACGTGGCACAACACTGTAATTCACCCTGTATCCAAAGGGGGCTTGAATTTCCGGTACCGCAAAGCCTGGGCGCAGAGAGGGTAAACGCAGCCCTTCATCGTCACGCCCCTCGGGAATGCGTTCATTTTCGCTACCGTCGCTATCCCAGGGCGGCCGCAGCGGTGCGGGTTCAAAGTCCTTGGGAAGATCTTCAGGCGAATCTATTCCGGGACGTTTGCGATTTGAATCGAGCAGTGCTCCCTCTACCCTTCCGGTTAAGTCTGGGGTTGTATAGCGGTTGGGGTAGTAAAACCGCCGCTCGGGACTGTCAATAGCAGTCTGCGCCTCAGGGCGGAGCAGCTGCTGTTCTATGTCACGGCTTTCCCAGTACAGAATCCAGCTATATGAGCTTATCGACAGCTTGTCCAAATAAGGCCTAACACCAGTAGGTAATTCCGGACTAAAGTCCCCACGGAGACTCCAGCGCAGCGTGTTGATATTGTCCGGTTCAGTGTCTATGAGTTCACTAAACCCCAGTAGCCCGGCGAAATCAATTGACTCGGCCCGGTTGTTGAAATCCCGTCGAAAAAATGGATCCGACATCAACAAGACTTCAAGCTGCATTGATAAACCCAGCAGTGTGGTTGAAGCATTGCTCTCTAACTCGTATCTGAAAGGCAGCTCACTCCAACCTGCAAAATTACTCCGATTCCAGTCGGCTTCTGCCTTTCCGTCAACAACGCGGTAGGGGGTTACGAATTCTTCAATGTTTTGAATCGGATACAGGTGTCGGCTAACTCCTAACGAGCTTCGCCAGTTAACAGACCTCAAAAAGCCAAAACTTGGCAGTTGGGCGTGTAAACCTATAAGCGCACCTAGCCTGGAGTAAATGTCGGCCAGCGCTTTTACTGTTCTGTCGGGAGTCGTCGTCTCGGGTCTATCGGTTTCGCGTAGAAAAAGAAACCAGCGTTCCCGTTCCTGACGGTCTTGCTGCTCCTCGGTGAGTTGGAGGAAGGAGAATGGAGCGGATTCGTCATCTCGACGTCCAACAAGATACGTAGTCGTCTGGAGCAACGCGCCTTCGCGGCTGCGATACCCTATGGATGGATGAAAAAACAACTCATCTCCAGGCACAAAAACAAATGGAAAGTACAGGACCGGTACCCGCCCCACGTACAAAACTGCGCTCTGTAAGGCCCATTCGCCGGGACCAAAAACCCAGATACGCCGGGCTCGAAGCCGCCAGTTGGGTGGGTCTACCGGTGAGCTGGTAATTGTTCCATCTTCCAGCAGAATGATATCCTCGGGTGAGCGAAGAATGGTATCACCTTCAAAGGTGAACTCAAGCTCTTCGCCCTCGAGTACCCTTGGCCGAGTTGAGGCGCCATCCAGAAATACTCCCTCCCAGTTGGAAATGTCAAAGGTGAGGGCTCGCCCACGAAAAGTTTCGTCTCCGCCTTCACGCTCGATGCGGTAAAGCACGCCACCACGCGCAGTCATCCGGTTCCGTGCTTGATTGAACAATACTTCGTCAGCTTCGATGAAGTGCAGAACGTTGTCATCTTCAAGACGAATAGAAACACCGCCGCGCAGTATTACGTAATTCTCGTCCACCTCTTCTATATCAAAGTACTCGCCAAGTCGTGTGGACTCTATAGTGATAGTGCGTCCACTCCGGTCCGGGGGCAAGGGAGGTGGAGTAAGCTCATGATACGCAAATATGCGGTTCTCTAACTCTCGTCGCGAACCGCGCGTGGACAAGTTTAGACTCTCCAGCCATGTAACCAGTTCGCGGAACTCGGCGCTCCGTATGTCCTGCGCCAATGTCTTCTCAAAGAGCGATTCGGCTTCGGTAGATTCCGAAACTTCGGCCGTCGGCTCCTGGGCATAGGCAAAAATGGGATTGAGAAATATCGCCGGAAGCATGAGCCAAAAGAGTGCAACAAGACCTCCAGACCAGATATCTCTCTCTATAGGGCGAATCATCTGTAGGGCCTGTTGCTCGTGGTGATACGCTGGTATAACATTCTGTGTCTACCCCATTTCAGTTGGAACAGACAGAGAACATAGTCGAGTCCGCTCTTGCAATAGCTCGGAAAGGTATTGCCCGGTATATGAGTTCTTCACCTCTGCGACATGTTCCGGGGTGCCTGCTGCGACAACGCTTCCTCCCCGCTCACCACCTTCAGGCCC
>CAZQIK010000427.1:0-2514 GCA_964593085.1 uncultured Spirochaeta sp. | reverse complement strand
TCATAGGCCGGGTTGAAGCGGCATTGACTCAGGCAACTGCGTTCGAAATGGCGCGAGATATTGAGGATACACGGCGCCGTGCGCTGCAGGCAGTGGCAGACGGCAACCGTAGGGTAGGAGATAGTCTGGCAGAAGTGCTCGAACGCTACGGATTTCGTGCCCATGGAGCATCCTTTGAGCGCAGAATTATTACCGACCGTACCGTGTTTGGGGGAACCGAGTATGATCGTCAGCGTATCAGCGGCTACCGCAGCTTCCGGCCACCGGAGCTGCGGCTTGACCTGCCCGTGCCGGACGGGGGTGGGGCAGCATTGGCTGGGGCGGCATTGGCCGGGCAAGCCTCGCATGAGTTTGAAATTGCAGCCTTACGCGCCAGGACGCAAATGAACGATTTTCTCGTATTGATCTTTGGGGATGAGGCGGCTACTCAAGGCGCGGCGGCATCCTCCAGGATTCGGAAAAGTGATGGACTGTTTTGGTTCCACGTAGGCACCGCCGGAGAGGATGGCGGTGCTGGACAGGGGGAAACCGGCCGCATTATGGCGGCGCTCAATGCGGCGCAAGTGAAACAACATGCCGGTATAGAGATGAGCAAAACCGCGGTGTATAACCAGCGCCTTTTTAACACCGGGGTCGACTTTCTTCATGCGCCGTCTATTCGTGAGGTGGGAGTCGTATGGGGACAGACGGTGGGGGCGCTTGCTGGCGCGGAAACTGGAGCCGCCATTGGTCGGCTGGCCATGCAGGCGGCATTTACCGGAGCGGACCTGTATAGGGGTGATGTCAGTTGGCAAGATGCGGGAAAGACTATGGGCTTGGAACTAGGTTCACTTGCACTGAGCGCGGCTACTGCAGGCGCATTTCAGCAGGTAGACAATGCCTTAGCCATTACCGGTCGGGGCGGTGCAGCTGGCTTTGCCGTCGGCTTAGGTTTAGACCTCTCGGGCGTTCTTGTTTCTCAAACCGGCAGCCGCGCCCTTGCGAGTGTGGATGTTGGCGACCAGGGCTTACGTTTCGACCGTGATAGCTTTTCGGGCTCCATGACATCGGGTGAGGCTCTTACCGGATACCTTGCCGGTGGAGTGGGTCTTGGTGTGACCCATGGCCTCGGAGCTGTGAGTAGCGGCGACAGTAATCTGTTTGGTTTTCGTGCGGACCAGTACGAGGGCGTCGCAGGCCTGAATAATCAGGCCGGGTTGCTTGCGGGTGAGGCGGTGAGATTTGCTCGTGAAGGTGAGCTACACTTCAACCTGCTGAATTTGGATACCTTGTCCCACGGCGCCTCGCTTGGGCTTCTTGAACTCAAACTTGGCGACTCATCACAGGCAGGATTCTCCCTTGGCTCCGGTGGACTGGACATGAGCTACAATCGCTTGGCAACTGCCGCGGTCGGCCTGGACGTCGTGAATCAAAACCGGCAAATATCCGCATACGCTCGCCAGCATCAAAACGGTGATGAACTGGCCAAAATCGCTCTCCGAGCGCTTTTCGCCTTTGGTGACGAGAAAGAGCAACGCACCTTGTATAGCAACCTGCTTTCCGGTGAGGATCGCCTGGTGCGGGCTACCGGCGCGGACAGTACGCAGTACCGAGCCGTGACTCGGTATGAGGACGACACGCAATCCCGGGTTATTACTGCTCCGACGAGGGGAAATGACCGCTACGCTGGCTTGGCGTTAGGAGTGACCCTTGGGCATGAGGCCTACCGCGACGGGGCTGTGAGCGCAAACAACAGCACCGAAACCCTGCGGGCGACAACGGCACACACCGAGATGGCCCAACGCATTGCCGCCGAGGACCGTTACGGAAGCCGCTATCTCATGGCAGACCCGGAGGTATTGGTAGACCTCGTTATGCACGCAGCCGGTGAAGACTCATTTGCAAAGTACGTTGCAGACCGATATGACTCAAGCGACGACTATTGGCTCATTGTTGAGAACATAGACGGGACGGTTTCGCTTATGGACGATGGTCGTGGCGGAGTGTACTACCAGGGTAGCGGTGGTGAGGAGCATGAGATTGGGCGATATCGAGACGATGATCGTCTAGAACACTTATCTGAGCTGTTGTCGGGCCTTGGTAGCTCGGTCGACGCCGAACAACTTGCAAACCTGATTGCCGATCAGGGCGGAAGCTACCACAACGGGTACTTTCTTGGACAGGGCGGTGTTCTTCAGCTTGATACCGGCTTGCAGGACATGCTTGGTGCGCGACTTGACTACTCGCGTATGTTTGTTGATGACTGGAGAAGCACCGGCAACATGGACCATACCGTTAATGAGCTTGCTGGCATGATTGGGCGCAGCTATTCGTACGGAAACTCGGTACCCAGCAAGCGTGAAACCAACCTTGCGTTTATGTATGGTGAGGCAACCGAGTTCTACCGCGACTTCCTGGATGGGCGGGCGCAGGACCACCTGTTCTACCAACATCAGGTAGAGGACTCAACCGGTTTTGGGCGCAACACCCTGTGTGCTGCAACTATTGCCATCAACGCGCACCAGCTTGTTGACC
>CAZQIK010000426.1:0-2520 GCA_964593085.1 uncultured Spirochaeta sp. | reverse complement strand
ATACTGGATCGCATGGCGAGTCTACTCTAAGTACATAGCAACCAAGATTTACCAACTTGATCCTAACTACAAGACTCCGGCTCACGAGTTTGAGGACGGCACCGACTTTGTGCCGACCAACAAATTTGTGCTTTGGGGGCATCACTTTACCTCGGTGGCAGGAGCTGCTCCTATTGTTGGCCCGGCCATTGCCGTGTTCTGGGGCTGGCTGCCAGCCGTTTTATGGGTTGTGTTTGGAACCATCTTCTTTTCAGGCATCCATGACTTTGGAACCATCTGGATTTCGACGCGCCATAAAGGCCGCTCAATGGGCGCCGTTGCTGAGTCACAAATAGGTTCGCGGGCGCGGTCGCTATTCATGGTCATTATTTTCCTGTTGTTGTTGATGGTGAACGCGGTGTTTGCCATTGTTATTGCACGGCTCTTTGTTGCATTCCCGGGTAGTGTTCTTCCTATTTGGTTCCAGATCCCGGTTGCCATGGCAATTGGTGTGTTGCTGCACCGCAAAGGCGGGAAGCTTCTCATTCCATCTCTGGTGGCACTTGTCGTCCTGTATTTCTGGGTCTGGCTTGGTGTGCAGTTTCCGTTCTCTTTGCCGGAAACATCATTTATTGGCCTGCCTCCGCAAGGGACATGGGTATTGCTCCTGTTCGTGTACGCCGGTATAGCCTCGCTGCTCCCCGTCTGGCTGCTCCTGCAACCACGCGACTATGTCAACTCGCACCAGCTATTCGTAGCACTTGGCGTCTTGTACCTGGGCGTTCTCATAGGTAATCCGCAGATGGCGGCACCGGCAATTAACCCCGACACGGCTGGTGCGCCCTTGCTCGTTCCGTTCCTGTTTATAACCATTGCTTGCGGAGCGATATCCGGCTTCCACGGTCTGGTATCCTCGGGAACCACTTCCAAGCAGTTGGATAAAGAGTCCGATGCTCGTTTTGTTGGCTACTTCGGTTCAGTGGGTGAAGGCATTCTAGCTCTTGGTGCTATTCTTGCAACGACGGCCGGTCTTGCTGCAACCCGCACTGAGTGGGTTGGCCTGTACTCCAGCTGGGGAGCCGCCTCGGGGGGTGCCGCAGGCTTCTTTGTGCAAGGGTTTGCAAACCTTGGAACCAACATCGGCCTGCCAATGAATGTAGCGTTGGTGCTTGGTTCGGTCACCATTATCAGCTTTGCCGCAACAACAATGGATACCGGTTTGCGCCTGCAGCGGTATATCCTGAGCGAGGTCGGCGAGATCTTTAACATTCCCATTTTGAAGAAAAACCCGGTTGCCACAACGCTGGCCGCGGCATCATGTCTCGCGTTAGCCTTTGGTGCTCAGTCATCGGGGGCTGAGGTAGGTAGCGGTGGCCTTATTATCTGGCCGCTGTTTGGAACTACTAACCAACTCTTAGCTGCGCTCTCATTGGTCTGTGTCACGGTATATTTACGCCGACTTGGCAGGAATATCCTGCCAGCACTCCTACCGATGGCGTTTCTGCTGATAGTTTCAGTTGTTGCTATGACTATGAGTATATTTCAGTGGTGGGGCCTCTCCGGACAGCCAGCCAACCTGTTACTGGCAGTCTTGGGCAGCTTCATTCTGATATCGGCAATCTGGATGCTTATAGAAGCAGTCATTGCTATTCGCAACGCCGGTTCAGGCGGTGGTGTCATGGGCACCGAAGGTGTAACGGACACTATTACCTAAGCCTGTGAACTGGCTATGCTGTGAATGAACCATGGCTGTGAATGAATTAGGACTACCAATGAGTGACAAGGGACCCTTAAAGCAGCGAATTCGCAACGGCTGGAGAGCCTTTAACGAGATCTACGACGGGATGTTCTTTGCCCCATACCGTTCAGCCGTTGCGCGCGAGAAAAGAGACAAGGAAGAAGTGTTCATGCTCCTGTGTTTTTCGGACATGATCTGAATTCCAAACCCGGTCAGCTTCTACACGCTGGAGCTCATGCCGTACATGTATGAGAGGTTTCATGAGTGGCATCTCCGCCAGGGGATGGATCCCTCGCCGCTTGACGGCTTCAAGTGCTGCTGAGTATGGCCGCTCAGACCAAGCACGTCGACTGGTTGCAAAAAAAGATTCTGTTCTTTGGTGGCAAGGGGGGCGTCGGAAAGACGACCTCCGCCACAGCTACTGCAATGCTGGCCGCAGCGCGCGGCCAGCGCACCCTCCTTGTTTCAACCGATCCAGCACACAACACGGCCGACATCCTCGAACGAAAAGTTGGCGGCAAAGAACAGCGCCTTGACCAAAACCTATGGGGTCTGGAGATAGACGCCGAAAAGGCCGCCGAGGAGTACATTAACGGGGTAAGCCGCAACCTTCGCAGCCGTGTCAAACCGGCACTGCGGTCCGAGATAGACCGCCAACTCGAGATGGCCCGCATCTCACCGGGTGCCGAGGAGGCCGCCCTTTTTGACCGCATTGGCGACCTTGTTGCACGCGTAGAAGACACCTACGACATCATTATTTTCGATACTGCACCAACCGGCCACACCCTGCACCTGCTGAGCCT
>CAZQIK010000425.1:0-2521 GCA_964593085.1 uncultured Spirochaeta sp. | reverse complement strand
GGCCGCTGACCAAGGGACGTACCTGCATTGGCTGCGTGGTGAACGGCAGCAAGGACGGCAAGCCCAAACGCTACTACGTGTACAACATCTGCGACCATGAAGAGGCGTACCGCGAGGTTAAATCGCAGGCTATTTCGTATACTACCGGGGTGCCAGCAATGATCGGTGCAAAGATGATGCTTGAAGGTACCTGGCGTGGCAAAGGTGTGTTTAACATGGAACAGTTTGACCCGGATCCATTCATGCAGGCACTCAACCAACACGGACTACCATGGAACGAGACGTTTTTATAGGCTTTGATCCGGGCGCCGTCCCGAGCCCGTGTTACGTCATAGACGAGGCCGGGGTTGACCGCAACCTGGCTTATCTGCGCGAGGTTCAACAGGCGTCCGGCGCTCGCGTTCTTATGGCCCTTAAGGCCTTTGCCTTACCGGCGCTTTTCCCGCGGATACGCGCCGTGCTGGACGGAGTCTGCGCTAGCGGGCCCTGGGAAGCTCGCCTCGGACGCGAGTGCTTCGGCGGTGAGGTGCACACCTTTGCTCCCGCCTTTTCAGACGAAGACTTTACCGAGGCACTCGCACTCTCGGACCACGTGGTGTTTAACTCATTTAACCAGTGGCGGCAGTTTCGCACCCGCGCGATAGCCGCGCAACGCGGGCCCTCTACTGCTGGGCCGCCCGGCGCCAGCAAGCACACACCACAGTTTGGCATCCGGATCAACCCGGAGCACTCCGAGGCCGAGGTACCGCTTTACGACCCAGCCGCACCCTGCTCTCGGCTTGGCGTAACGGCAGAGAACTTTGAAGCCGCTGCGGCGGCCGGTGAGCTTGAGGGGCTAAGCGGGCTGCACATGCACACCTTATGTGAGCAGGGGTTCGACGCCCTTGAGCGTACCGTAGCGGTACTGCTTGAAAAGTTTGGGCGCTACCTACCGCAGATGCAGTGGCTCAATTTAGGCGGGGGACATCACATAACGCGTCCAGACTACAACCGAGCAGGTTTAATAGAGCTGATACAACGAGTCCGCTCGGACTACGATATCGACATCATTCTGGAACCGGGTGAGGCGGTGGTTATTCGCAGTGGCGTCCTGGTAGCCACGGTGCTTGACGTCATTCGCAACGGCATGCCCATTGCTATTCTTGACACCTCGGCAACCGCGCATATGCCGGATGTGCTGGAAATGCCCTACCGCCCCGAAATCCTGGGCGCGGCGGCCCCCGGCGAGCGCAGCTATACCTACAGGCTTGGCGGGCAGACCTGCCTTGCCGGTGACGTCATTGGTGACTACAGCTTTAACGAGCCGCTTCAACCAGGGCAACGACTGGTGTTCGAGGACATGGCGCACTACACCTTCATTAAAAGCACTATGTTCAACGGCGTCCGCCATCCGGCTCTGGCGCTCTACAACTCAAACAGCCGTGTTACGCGGGTTGTTCGTGAGTTCAGCTACAGCGACTTTTTAGGGAGACTCACATGAACATTTTTCTTGGAAGCGAGATTACTCAGCCAGCCCCGAATGCTGCAGCCTTCCATGTTATTCCAGTCCCTTTCGAGCATAGTGTATCCTACGGAGGCGGAACTGCGGGCGGCCCGGATGCAATTATTGAAGCATCGCACCAACTTGAACTCTTTGACGGCCAGGGAATACCGGCCGAGGGTGGCATTTACACCCAGGAGCCCGTCCGCTGTGATCAAGCTCGCACGGAAGTCTTTGGCGAAATTGGCACCCGCACACTGCACGCTCTGAGCTTAGGTGCGGTTCCGGTGCTCCTTGGCGGTGAGCACGCAGTGAGTTTCCCAGCGGTGCAGGCGGTTCAGCAGCACCTCCGCGCAAACGAGCCCAGCAGCAACATCGGCATAGTACAAATAGATGCTCACTCGGACCTGCGAGACCGCTACGAGGACGACCCCCACAGTCATGCAACCGTCATGCGCCGGGTCTTTGACCTTGGCGTTCCCATGCTGCAGCTTGGTGTCCGCGCGATCTCACCCGAGGAACTGAGCATTCGCTCGCAGCACCCCGACCGCATTCAGTATATCGATGCACGCCCGCTGCTGCGCCCAACCGGACAAGACGCCCGCCAGAGCATAGCCCAGCGTCTTGCGCCCTTGCTTGAGGCCCTGCCTGAACAGGTGTACCTCACCATTGACACTGATGGCCTGGACCCGGCACTGCTTCCGGCAACTGGCACCCCCGAACCTGGCGGGCTTGGCTGGTACGATGTGCTTGAGGTTATTGAGGCGGTTGCCGCAACGCGCACAATTGTCGCTGCTGACTTAGTTGAGTTAGCCCCTATAGCGGGGCTGCATGCAAGTGAGTTTATTTGTGCCAGATTGGTGTATCAGCTCATGGGTGCAATTTCGCGCAGTAATATTTCGCGCAGCAGCTGAGTGTAAGGTCTATCCCTGTGTGTGTACCGGAAACCGCAACCGTGCCACGTAACCGTCACCATAGCTCACCTGGGCATTCACGTGTTCCGCAAGTCGCCTGATTAACAGTATTTTTGAACTGTCGAGT
>CAZQIK010000424.1:0-2540 GCA_964593085.1 uncultured Spirochaeta sp. | reverse complement strand
TCGACGCGCGAGCATTGAGTCACACTCCGTCATGGGTGATCTTCCCCGGCCGGATTTAAGTCTGTTTTCCGCGCCATGGTTCACCCCGGAGATAGAAACCACGCAAGGTGACAATCGCCTACTGATTGTAGCGAAAGCTCCCGCAGGGACCAGGCTGCGGTACACCATTGACGACTCCCTACCGTCAGCTAATTCCAAGATCGTCCCTGAATCTGGCTTTTTTACTACCATTGCGCCAAGCACTCAATTTGAAGCAGATGTGTCTGTTGTGCGTGTAAGAGTAGAGGCTCCCGACGGTCGCCTTGGCCCTGAGCAGCGCCTCAGACTACCCGCTACTCGTCCGCCAACCCCCAGCGTGACGGAAGATCGCAGCCAACCTGGGGTCCTGGTATTGACCCCTGAAGCACCACGTGAAAATCCACATGCAGTTTTTCGGTTTGAACTTGTCGCGGATGGCGAGGCCGCACCAGTTGCCGGACCTGATTCACCTATATTGCTGCCGGGAACTCGTATTACGGTGGCTCCGGGTGAAACTCGACAGATATCCTACAGTGTAGTGCGCATAAACGAAGACGGAACGGTCTCGGATCCGCTTGTCACGGGCCCCACCGAGTTGAGCTATCCGGTTCCGGCTGCACCTGAAATTCAGATAGCAGTAGACGGTACTGTCGAGCTTAGGGGTAGTGGAACCCTTTTTTATCATGTAGCAACTCCGGATGACGGGGTTTTAGATTCATCGGAAGGCTGGTTTCGCTATGAGGGTCAGTTCAGGCTGCCCGCTATTGACGGTCGCAGAACGCATTTTCAACTCACGAGCTATGCGACGAACGCTCTTGGGATCCGCGGCGCTGTGAGTCGTAGCGAGGTGAGCATTGACCTTCGCCGACCTGACCCCCAACTGCTTGAGGATCTACGCCCAATTGAGCGACCGTACCCGAGCGATGCCACGCTCCGCTTTGCTGACTATGATTCCGACCTCCAGGTGCGCTACGAGGTATATGAAAACAGCAGCTCGACACCAACGCGCATCGGGGTGGCCGAACCAGGTGGAGAGTTGGTCCTTGCAGCGCCGCAGCGCGCACAACGCCTTGAGTATTTGCTTATTTTACGGGCCTCGTACCCGGCATCAGTTCAGGAACCGTTTCGCACCGAGAAAACTGTAGTTATTGATACGCGCGTTCCAACTCCACCACGTATATCCGGCATAGAACCCGAAGCAGTCTACTTTGGAGTGGTGCGCCCGGATGTACAACCTGCTACTGGAGAGAACGTATCGCTGTCGTTGTACCAGGTTGGTAGCGATGACGACGGCACCTTGCAGTTTGTTTCGGAACTTTTGCCGCATGAACCAATAAGCGTACTGCGTTTCGGAACGGGGAGCTTTGTCCTGCAGGTGCAAACTGCAACGACTGGTGGCATTACAGAAGATCAAAACTCGGTGGCGTTTGAGCTACAGGACTATCTGCAACTGGAACTCCGGCCTAAGGCAAGCATCGTACACGGCCCCACTGCAACTTCAGTGTTTTTATCGCACGGACATGGGAAAAGAGTCATATACGGCTTCAGCTTTGCAGATGCAGTCACGGGCGTGGCAGATCTCGAGCTGCGAGAGTATATCATGCCTCTCCAATTACCTACCGCAGCCGTCTCCGACGAAAAAACGGTCGATCCTGAGTCGCAAGAAGCGGTACCCGAGGGCATCCCGCAAGGTATTATCTTGAGCACGTTGCCTGGCGCCGACGAGTTTGATTTCATTTCGACTGCCGACTGGCCCCATAGATCGCAACCAAACTTTATAGATGTACAGGACGGCGGGCTCTATAACCACGAAGTTGTGCTTGACCCGTTGGACGTTGAGTACGCGACAGCTCATGGGCAAGGCGGAACCAACGACAAACTTGAACTGCGTTTTGAGCTTGCGGGCGACAGCTCAGCATTGCCGGTATCGCCGATGTCACCGGTTCTTCGTTCTCCACTACGCGTAGACCCCGGCGAGAATGACGAACTGAACTATGAGCTCCGGGCAGCATGGTTTGCGGGTCCTCGGCGCGTCTCGCCGGAACTCAACCTGAGTTTCGACATCGACCGAGTTCCACCCGAAGCTCCCGGTGTACGTGGGGTAGAAAACCATGTACACCTTGACAATGGCGTTACCATCTCATTTAGCGCCACTGATTCTGCAGATAACGTCTTGTACAGGGTTGTGGAAGACACTGAACTGTTGTCAGATCCGCCGGATGTCCCCACAAAAGCCGAACTAACGCTGTACGACGGGGAGGAGCTCTCGTTCGAGGTCGATCCCGGTACCTATCGCGCCATCAGCATTGAAGCATTTTCTCGCGACAAGGCCGGAAACATAAGCCGTGAGTCCAGCTTAATGCAGTTTGTGCTAGACAGGGCGGTTGTGTATGTAAATGCTGCAGCCTCGACTGCCGCTGCAGAACGCAGAGGCGGACGCCAGGCACCATATGCCGAACTTGCACCCGCCTTTGAGCTGGCCATGTCCGACAACCGGCCGCTAATTCAGCTTGCGGCTGGCA
>CAZQIK010000423.1:0-2545 GCA_964593085.1 uncultured Spirochaeta sp. | reverse complement strand
GAGGTCCGGGTTGGTAGAGAGCGCACGCGCAATGCCTATTCGCTGCCGCTGCCCTCCTGAGAGTTCATTCGGATATTTGGCCAAGAATGTCTCGGCTGGCTTGAGTCCCACCTCGGCCATGAGGGCGCGGGCACGTTCCTCGGCCGCTTGGGAATCTTTGCGGGGAATGGTGCCGGAAGAAAACATTGCTGCGGTAAGAATATGGCGGATTGTCTTGCGTGGATTGAGCGATGAATGGCTGTCCTGAAACACAACCTGAACACCTTGACGGTAGTGCTTCCAGTCCTTGGCTGTGTAGTTGGCAAGATCCTTACCACGGTAAAAGATATGACCGCCAGTTGGTTGTTCAAGATTCAGAATGAGTCTACCGGTAGTGGACTTGCCGCATCCGCTCTCGCCGACGAGTGCCAGCGTTTCACCTGTGCGTACGTAAACCGAGATGCCGTCGACAGCATAGAGGTGGCGCTTTTTCTTAAAGAGCGAACGGCCGACCTCAAAGTATTTGGCTAGGTTCTGAATTTCAAGAAGGGTAGTTTCAGCCATGTGAGTGCTCCGGGTCATGCAACCAACAGGCTGCTTGCAGCCCGTTTACCTCATAAAAGCCGGGCTCTTGTGTCCGGCATATATCCATAGTGTAGGGACACCGGTCGTGAAAGCGGCAGCCTGAAGGAATTTCGGTAAGCCCGGGGATGCTCCCGTGAATTGCTACACGAATCTCGTGGGTACCGACCGACTGCACCGAGCTTGTACCCTGCAGTAAACCCTGCGTGTAGGGATGCGCTGGTGACTTGAATATTTTGTGCACGGTGCCATGTTCAACAATCTGCCCCACGTACATGACATACACCAGGTCGCAAATCTCGGCGACAATGCCTAGGTCATGCGTGATCAGCAAGATGGAAAGGTTGCGCTCTTTCTGAATGCGCTTGAGCAGTTCGAGAATCTGGGCCTGTACCGTTACATCAAGTGCGGTTGTCGGCTCATCTGCTACGATAAGCGGCGGGTCGCAGACCAACGCCGAGGCAATGCCGACGCGTTGCAGCATGCCCCCTGAGAGTTCATGCGGATAGCGGGAGAAGACCTCGGCAGATAAGCCTACTTCGTTCAGTACCGACAACACCTTAGCCTTGGCGTTTTCGTGCCGACCATGCGTGAGCAGCTGTTCCATGAGTTGCTTGCCAATTGAAATAACAGGATTAAAGGACATGGCGTAGTCTTGAAAGACCATGCCGACCTTGTCCCCCCGAATTCTAACCCGCTCATTCTCCCGCGCTGTCACCATGTCTACACCATCGAGCAGGATAGACCCGGAATGAACACGTGCTGCTGCGGTAGGGAAGAGGTTGAGTATCGAGTAGGCAGTCATTGACTTGCCGCTGCCACTCTCGCCGACAATACCCACCACCTGACCACGCGGTACGACCAGTCGCTCAATTTCCACGGGGCGAAGTGAGCGACCAGGAACACGAATCTCGGTGATAAGATTTTGAATGTCGAGAATTGGCTCCGGTTGTGCCTGGGGATTCATCTCTGTTTGTGTGTTCGGAATGGAGCTCATGTGCTGCCCCCTTCTATCTGCATACGCGGGTTGGCGGCCTCGTTGAGGCCGTCGCCAACAAGGTTAAAGCCTAAGACGGTAACCGCAATGGCGCTGCCCGGGAAGACCGACATCCACCAAGCGGAGCGGATATGGGACTGGGCTTGACTCAGCATACCGCCCCAGCTACGTAGGTTGGGGTCCCCCAAGCCAAAGAATCCAAGGCTTGCCTCCAGCAATATCGCAGTTGCCACATCGAGGGTAGCAACAACGATAACCGGCGGGATAATGTTTGGAAGAATCTCGACGAATATCAGTCGGAGATGGCTCATTCCCGAGACCCGACCGCTGTCGACATAGGGCAGATTCCGGTGCGAGAGAAACTCACTGCGGACAAGCCGTGCGGCCCCCGGCCAGCTGAGTACCCCAATGACCAAGATGAGGCGGTCCAGCCCTGAACCAAAGAAGGCAACCACAATAAGGGCCAGCACGAAACGCGGTATGGTCATGAACAGCTCGGTGAAGCGCATGAGGAATGCATCGGTCTTGCCGCCGAAGTAGCCGCTGAGTGAGCCAATGAGAATTCCAATGAAGGTCGATGTTGCCGCGGCCGCAAGGCCGACAAACATCGATACACGTGCTCCATAGATCACTCCGCTCAGTACACAACGGCCAAGGTTGTCGGTTCCGAGGGGGTAGCGTGCGTCTTCCCCTGGTGACAAGAAGCGGGCACGCGAAACTGCGTGTGGATCATTGGGTGCAATCTGCGGTGCCAGAACGGCTACCGTCACCAGCGCCAGCACCAGAATCAAACCCAACATCGCGAAGTGCTTGCGCCGGTAGTAATAGGCTATGCGATGTAGCTCAGTCATACTTGATCCTTGGGTCGATAAAAGCATACACAATATCTGTAATAAGGTTCACGATGATTACCGCAATCGAGACCATGAGCAGAATCCCAAGCAGGGTGGGGTAGTCGCGTGCTCCTATGGACTCGTACATCAGCCG
>CAZQIK010000422.1:0-2555 GCA_964593085.1 uncultured Spirochaeta sp. | reverse complement strand
ACTGGAATCGCGCCGTCGATCAAGCGGAACGACCGAAGTTCCTGCTGGACGGTTTAGCTACGAGCATGTGCAGCACACTTTATCTGCAACCGAAGCTGATCCGGCAAGCCTTTACGAGTGGTGGTTCAGTGATGAGGTTCCCGGTGGAATGATCCGCTACGAATGGCGGCAGGATAGTACCAATCGGTTCTTTCGCGGCGTCCTTGTAGACATCGGTACCGGTTACGAAACCCAGTATGACGTATTTTAGCGGTTAGATACGTAGAGGGCCAGCAGTACCTTTGTGAAGTACTACTGGCTTTGCCTTTAGATTGTTGTGCTGTCCGTGTCTTGGCTGGAAGCCCGCACCGTCTCAGCCTGTTTTTGTTCCACCGCCGCCTTACGCTTCGTTTCAACCGCACCCTTGGAATCCATAATAAGCATTTGTAGTCTGTTCTCAATATTGGCAAAACTGGTGTCTGGATCGTAGTCCAGCGCCACGAGTCGAATATGAGGAAACTCGCGCTTTAAGGTCTTAATCATGCCGCGCCCGGTAATATGGTTTGGAAGGCAAGCAAAGGGACTCAGAATTACAAAGCTGTCGACACCGTGTTTTGCCATCTGTATAATCTCGCCTGGCATGAGCCACCCCTCACCAATAGTGAAAGTTGGATCTACTAAGTGCGCGACGTCACGTACCATGTCTTTCATGTTGTGAGGCTGCTCGAAAAAACGAAAGGTCTCAAGTCTAGACTGCACTTGCTCGGATACCATTTCGAAGGCGGTCTCGAACACGCCACCTACGATGCCTTGTAACGCCGGGTGCTTGTCTAACTTGCGGCGCGCAATGTCTTTTTTAGCCACGTTCTTTTTCCGAAAGAAATCGGACATGCCGGGAATGACGGTTTCCATTCCATTATCTTCGAGGTAACGTTGCACGTGTCCGTTCGACCCTTCGTGGTAATTGAGCAGGATCTCACCAACTATGCCCACTCGCGGTTTACGGACCGAGCGGTCGACCGGGATGCGGTTAAACGCCCGCACCGCACGGTCGAAGGCACGCAGTCCGTCACGCCATCGGTACAGGAGATTCTCGGTGATATCCTCAAGTGCGTTCTGAAAGGAACGATCTGTCTCGCCCTTGTTAAGCTCGTAGGGACGGGTTGTCTGCCGCATATAGTCTAAGGCATCAACGAGTGTAAGTCCCCATAGCATGTTCAGCTGAAAGCTCATAGGCAAGCGGAATCCGGGATGCATGTTCTTGGTGTCTTCTCCGGTAGTGATGATAGGGACATTACTGTACCCGGCGTCGTCGAGAGCCTTGCGCGCAAGCGTTGAGTACTGCCCTGCACGACAAGCGGTACAGTTCTTGGAGAGCCCTAAGGCAACTTCATCCGGGGCGTACTCGCCGGTCTCCAACATTGCGAGCATCTCACCAATGTTGATCTGAGCTGGATAGCAGATATCGTTGTGTACATATTTCTTACCAAGAGCAATAGCGCGTTCGCCTGCGGTTGGTAGCAGCCGGGTCTTAAATCCCTTGGCCTCAAGGAACTTAACGCAGAGGTAGCTGAACGCTTCTGATAGCACCGGTATGAGAATGGTGCGCTGCTTTTTATCGTCTTCAGTAAACTTAGTGCTAAAGGGCTCCGACAACTCCGGTCCGTTTGAGAACTGGAGTGGGGTATGGCGACTCACCGCTCCCTTGATTTGGTCTGCTCCGCCCGATAATCGTGCAGCTCCGTGAGCCAGAACCTTACGAGGTCCGCTCATGCCCTCACCGACTCGCTTCCGAGGTGAACGTTTTGTTCGCACTGTTTCAATGAAGCTCTTAATGCGAATGGTAAGCGGGCCGGAGGCCTCACCTTCATCCAGCTTCAAAACCAAAAGCTCTTTGTTTGATGTCTCACTCAGTATGCGATTCACCTCATCACTCAAGATTGCATCATGCCCACAACCAAAACTCACAATCTGTACCAGTTCCAGGTTAGGCTTGGCTGCAACATACCGGGCGGCCGCAAGCATGCGCGTGTGAAAAGGATTGTAACTGTCCATGCGAGCATTACTGAGGTCTTGGTCGTCCAGCTCGGCAATGGATTCCAGCGAAAGAACTGGAATTCCATTTTGAGTGAAATGACGAGACATATGATGGTTTATGAGATTGTCTGCATGATACGGTCGGCCAGCCAGTACAACCGCAAATTCGTGTCCGTCTTCGCGTTTCAGATCCTCCTGTACACGGCGTCCGGCACTGTGCATATCTTCGGAAAAACGGGCGAGGGCGCGATCTGCAACCTCAAGCGCCTTATCTACGGTTTTACCCCGCAACCCAAATGTCTCAAGTAGCCATGCCTTAGTCTGGTTCCGGCGTTGAGTTGCATCGGTGAAGTGAAAGCTAGGGTGGTCAAAAGGAATACCGTAGCGGTTCTCTGGTTCGTCGCTATGATGTATTACCAAGGGGTAACCCTGTACAACCGGACACACGTCACATCCCTGCTTGCTTCCATGATGGTTTTCATGAGGAACCCGAATCATCATCGGCATAAAAATGCGGTCGACCTTCTTGGCCACCAGGT
>CAZQIK010000421.1:0-2555 GCA_964593085.1 uncultured Spirochaeta sp. | reverse complement strand
GTTTATCGAGACGAGTATTTTGATTGGGATCCGGACTATGTTTCCAACCATGATGCGACGGGCAATCTGCAAGCACAACTATGGCGGGCAACCCAATCACTCAGCTTAACTGCAACTCTACCCCCGGTTGAGCAAGAGTTTTCCGGTCGGGCGGAAGCAAACACCGGGCCGTTGCGTACCATTGTTGCAACCGGGGTGCGCCAACCCGAGGACGAGGACTGGATATGGAACCCACTTGTTCTAGTTCAACGATATCAACCAAATCCAAATCTCACTCTCAGCGAGCGTCTTGTGTATGAGATCGAAGAGGAGGAGCTTACTTCCAGCGTAACCAACCTCAGACTCTGGTTTCTGACACTGGGATTGACGGCGCGAACCACGAATAGTTTCCGTGTCGTTGGCGCACCAAACGGGTGGGAAGAGCGAGACGACCGTGATTTTCGCCCGACAAATGCCAAGGTCTCTGTCGAGTACGACCCCGAGACGCCTCCGTTGTGGAAGAATAGAATCAGCAGTTCTGCCGTGATACGATCTACACTCGATATGGATTTGCTACGATACACCGAAAGTGTTTTCGATATACGTTTTGAATACCTTGTTCGCGTATATCGGTTCATCGATATACGTTTTGCGTCGGTCACGCGAAACGATCAACCGTACAGGTATCTGCCGCAATTGTCGGATGAGCTGGGGCTGGCACGTCGCAACGTAGTCCAGGATCTGTTGGATTCCTTCAATTTTCTTGACACCCGCGCGCGAGAGACTTCGTTCTTTAACGTGCAGCAACTTGAGGTTGGAGTTGTACACTATCTCGATGACTGGACTCTTAGTATTGATTATTCTGGTCGGCCGGAGCTTGAGACCACCGCGGGAGGCATACAGCAGTTTAAGTGGAGTTCTCGCCTGGAGCTGGCTTTGGTTTGGAGACCTATTCCGGAGCTTCAGCGTGAGATATTATTTGAGGACGGCGAACTTGTTTCTGAGGAGTAGGAACGGCACAGGTTCACTAAGTAGCGGTAAGATTGCAGATATTGGCGTCTTGACCTGGCGCTGACGCCAGCACTATACTTTAGCGAGGATGAGGAGAGGCATTGGCCCAAAGTACCACAGTTGTTCTTGCGGATCATAACATCGTCGGCGAGTTATGCGGAGCCAACGACCAAAATATCGCTTACTTGGAACGTCTCCTCGAAACGCGTGTTACTACACGTGGAAATGAAATTTATCTGACGGACTCCGACCCAGAAAAACAAAGAGTTTTTTCCGAGGTGCTTCGAAGGCTTGAGCAACACGTGTATGCTGGAATCAGTATAGGCGTGGATCTGATCCAGTCCGTTTATCGCACGGTAACCGAAAATGATACAAAAGGGGCCGATATGCTCCTTGAACAGCGCATAGAGTTACCAGGCTTAGGGCCCACGATAACGCCTCGTAGTCATGCTCAAGCTTGTTACATTCGAAGTCTACAAACCAAGGAAATGGTTTTTTGCATTGGACCGGCTGGAACCGGTAAGACGTATCTCGCGGTGGCAGCTGCACTGCAAGACATTCTTACGCGGAGGAAGCGAAAGCTTGTCTTGACCCGCCCTGTAGTCGAGGCTGGTGAAAATCTTGGGTTCCTGCCTGGGGATCTGGCGCAAAAAATCAACCCATACTTGAGGCCTCTCTATGATGCTATTGAAGATCTGAGTTCGGGCGAGTTGCTTCATAAACTTGAGTCAAACAACATGATTGAAATTGCCCCTTTAGCATACATGCGTGGACGTAGTCTGAAAGACTGTGTGATTTTGCTTGATGAGGCACAAAACACGAGCAAAGAGCAAATGAAAATGTTTCTCACCCGGATTGGGGAAGGCTCGCGCGCGATTATAACAGGAGATGTTACCCAGATTGACCTACCTCGGAAATCAAATTCCGGTCTGTTGCATGCTGTACGGTTATTAAACTCAATTGAGGAGCTCGATATCAATTTTCTTTCGGGTAAAGATGTAGTGCGCAGCGCGATTGTACAGAAAATCGTTGCAGCCTACGAAGCGGACACGGAACATCAATGAACACTATTGATATAACTGCTGAGGACGTTGCTTTACCGGCGCCAGAGGATCGCATCGTTGCTTTTGTCAACGCGGTCCTCCTGCGCCTGAACAGAACTCAGCACGAGCTCTCCATTTTGTTGTGCACGGATGAGCGTATTCGAGAGGTCAACTCCACTTTTCGAGGGAAGGATGAAGCCACCGATGTCCTGTCTTTTGCTCAGGACGAGGATGGTGATGTTGAGGACACTAATGCTCAAGACGATGACGCAGAGTCTGGCGTTAATGTAGCAGCTGTCTCCCTGCGGGAAGACATGCAACACCCGCGGGAAGACATGCAACAAGAGGGCCCACATCTGCTTGGTGATATCGTACTTGCGCTTCCGTATCTACGCCGGCAGGCAGAAGAGTATAAGGTTAGTTTTGAATCCGAGCTCAAGCGAATGCTGGTACATGGTATGCTGCATCTCGTAGGTGTTCACCACAACACTGAAGAACAGCACCGAACCATGCTTGACCGCC
>CAZQIK010000420.1:0-2560 GCA_964593085.1 uncultured Spirochaeta sp. | reverse complement strand
AGGTCGGCTTTCTGAAATTCTTCATCCTGCACTGGATAGCACCTCAGTTTCTAAATTTTTTAATGTGTCAGGTGGTATAGCGGGGGCGGTTGGCGCTGCTATCGGTAGAGTGTTCTTTTCTACGGACGAATTGATTAAGGCGCATCGGGTAGCCACGCAGAAAGGCGAGGATACAAACTTCATTCTTGCTATGTCGTCTACCTACGCGGAGGATGTCAAGGCAATTGAGGTTGCACGAGGCGTCCTGTCGAGCGAGGGTGGCTACGCTTCACATGCCCCGGTTGTAGCTCGGAGTCTTGGTAAAGTTGCGTTGGTGTATCCGGGTATTTCGTTCCAGAAAGGTCAGATGAAAATTGGTCAAAAGGTTATCAAAGAAGGCGAGTACATTACGCTCAACGTACCGTACTACGACCCGCCTGAGTTGTACGTGGGACGGGGTGTCCTAACAAAACCGACCCCGGAAGGGAGCGGTTTGCTTGAGCTCCTTGAGCTCGTCCAGAATCAGATTGATGACGGTTTTGACGTGCGGGCAAATGCCGATCAGCCTAAAGATGCCGAGCTTGCATTAAAGTTCAAGACGATTGGTATTGGTCTGTGTCGCACCGAGCACATGTTTTTCGACGAAAAGCGTATCAATAAGTTCAGGTCAATGATTCTTGCCGACTCAACAGCTGATCGTCAAAAAATACTTAACGAGCTCCGAAAAATGCAGGTGCAGGACTTCTATGACCTGTTTAAAATCATGCAGGGAAGACCGGTTACTATTCGTCTGCTTGATGCACCGCTTCATGAATTTCTGCCTCATACAGACGGTAGTATGAAAGAGTTTGTGACTTTTCTCAAGAAAAGCAATCCGAAGACGACGTTGAATGATGTGAAGGCTCGGTGTGATATGCTTGCAGAGGTTAACCCAATGCTTGGACACCGCGGCTGTCGTGTGGCTATCTCTTATCCTGAGATTTACAACATGCAGGTTAGCGCTATCTTTGAAGCTGCATATAAGCTCAAGAAAGAAGGCGTCGACGCGAAACCGGAAATTATGATCCCCCTTGTAATGAGTTCCACCGAATTGAAGACAATCCGAAATGGGAAGAAGATTGAAGGAAAATCAATTGTCGGAATTCGCGAGTTAGAAGAAGAGGTGCGCGCAAAGTACGGGTTAAAGCCGGTAGAGTACCAGGTTGGAACAATGATTGAGCTGCCTGCTGCGGCACTCCAGGCCGATCGCATCGCCCGCTATGGAGATTTCTTTAGTTTTGGGACCAACGATCTTACTCAGACAACAAACGGCCTGTCGCGTGACGATTTCAATAACTTCTTTTCCGACTACAACGAGTTTGACTTGCTTGAAGAGAACCCATTCAAGGTGCTTGGGGAGCAGGTAAAAGAACTCATTGGATTAGCATCCGAACGCGGTCGCCTTACACGGCCGGGAATGAAACTCGGCATTTGTGGCGAGCATGGTGCTGAGCCCGCCAACATACCCTTCGCAAAAGATACAGGAATGAACTATGTATCCTGTTCGCCGTATGGCATCCCTATAGCGAAATTGGCAATTGCGCAGCTAAATCTTGCTCGCAAAGCGGAAGCTACCAAGGCAGACAAGAAAGCCAAGTAGGATGTGAATAGTCGCTGTTTTGTAAAGCGTCGGTGGATGTAGAATCTGCCGGCGTTTTTTTTGGTGCGCCCGGCAGTGCCATATCCTCTCGGGGCTAAGAAGCCAGTACGTGTGAAAGTTACCGTTTACGGGAGCGCGTATTACAGCGTGAGCAGAAAGCTGATCCGTTCGACCAGACGGAGTTTATAGCCTGCATCTTCAAAATAGCGACTTTCGGCATAGCCCCCTCGAACAATTAGGAGTTCCTGCTCACATAATGCCAAGGTTTCTTGACTCAGCGCATTGGAAGGAGTGGAAAAGTAGTCGTCGAAGAACGCTCGTTTGACTGCATCGTCAAGTATTTTTGCAGCGTGGTCATAGTGTCTGTGGGCTTTTGTTTCATAGTTGCCGAGCGACGGCATGAACACAACGCCGCCTTTGGCGCAGCGCAGGAACGCTAATGAAAACTGAAGATAGCCTTCGAGCTCGAGTTTCTCGCGTGCACTTAGATCTAATGAAATGAGTTTGTTAAGCATTTCAGCGGCCTTCAGCAACTTTTTGAGAGCAGAGCGGTAACGAAAACGCAGATTTCCTTCATTGCGCAAGTGCAATTTCTCTAAGCCGTATTGATAGTAGAGGTACAACGCATCAATGACCTCGTCACAATACCCCGGAAAACTCGAGTCAAATTGAGGGTTTCGTCCGGAGGGTCTTGAAAGCGGCTCGCCAGCCCAACTATCTTTATGTTCAGTGGAGTGAGAATGGCCGTTTGTCTTATGTTGCCGTTCGGTGAAAGGCCCACTGTTCGAAGCGCCGCTCTCACGAAAGCGCAAATTCTCAACCGCGATTGCATAGGCGGAGTTTACACGAGTCATCATCTCATGTGACCATTCTAGGCGGTCCGCATTAAAGTCAGGATGGTACTGTTTGACTGCGGTTCGAAAGGCCTTGCTCAGCTCGCCC
>CAZQIK010000419.1:0-2560 GCA_964593085.1 uncultured Spirochaeta sp. | reverse complement strand
TGTGTGGTTCCGTTTTAGACTTGGCTACGCCGTTAGCGCTATTGCGGCGGTTGTCCATGACGTTGCGTTCATGTTGGTTTTTATTGGTGCCCTGCAACTCGAGGTGTCAACCGCTACTATAGCGGCGGTGCTCACCATTATTGGTTACTCGCTCAACGACACAATTGTAATCTTTGATCGTGTGCGGGAGAACGAAGATCTCCTTCGTGACTCGAGTTTTGCAAACACGTTGAACGTGAGTATATCGCAGAGTCTGAGCCGGACCCTCATCACCTCAATAACCACCCTGCTTGCGGTCTCCGCCATCTACTTCTTCGCGGTAGGTACAATTCAGGATTTCGCGCTGAACCTTGTGGTGGGTGTTCTGGTGGGTACGTACAGCTCTTTGTTTGTGGCGTCGCCAGCGCTGTTAGGTTGGCAGAACAAGGTTGAGCCGCGACGGGACAAGAACAAGCAGGTGAAGGGAGTTCTGGCGGGGACGAAGGCCGGTGTGACTGGAAAACCGGTTGTAAGTGGTTTGGCCGTCTCGCCTGGCGCCGACGACAACGGAAGCTCAACGGGTGAAGGAGCTTCACCGCATCCTGCGTCCGACGTCGAAGCGATGAAAAAAGAACTGGCAGCACGGAAGCGCCAAGCTGCGGCTGGTGCTAAGCATGTGTCGCGGGCCAAGCGTAAAGGCAAGAAGTAGCGGGACCGTTAGTTCTCGGTAGTGGCACTTGCCGGATTGCCCTCTAGTCCGAGCTCGGCGGCTACCGGTCTCATGCCCATAATCGTATCTTCAATTACATCGGTAATCTCAACACCAAGCATTGCCGCGCCCTTTTCAATGACTGATCGGTCGACTCCAGCGGCAAAACTTTTCTCATTCCATTTCTTCTTTACCGACTTCACCTTCATGTCCAGGATACTCTTGCTTGGTCGAACCAAGGCGGTACTGCTTACAAGCCCTGTGAGCTCATCAATAGTGTAGAGCACCTTTTCCATTTCGTGTTGCGGTTCAACGTCGGTGAACATTCCCCATGCATGGGAGAGTACGGCACGAATGTACTCCTCAGGCCAGTCTGCTTCACGAAGGATTTCTTCGGTCTTGGTGCAGTGCTGCTCCGGATACATTTCCCAGTCAAGGTCGTGAATAAGCCCGATAACCCCCCAACGGTCGGGATCATGGTCGCGTTTGACCGCGGTATGGCGCATGACCGCCTCAACCGCGAGGGCGTGGCGTTTGAGACTCTCAGTTTTAGTGTAGGTGTTCAGTAATTGCCATGCATTCTCTCGTGTCGGTATCAATTAGGGCCTCCGTAGGTAGAATTGGTGTGCAGCGGTAGCCGCGCTAAGAGTGCGGCTACTGGATCTTTTGCGAAATTGCAACGCCGTCTCGTAGGGGGATTATACTCGTGCGGAAGCTGGAATGGCCATACACCATGCTGTTGTAGGTTGCAACTCCCCGAGCGGCAGCGTCTTTTGGGTTGAGTACATCTCCGTTCCACAGTGCGTTGTCGGTTATCAGGAGTCCGCCGGGGCGCAGTAACGAGAGTGCACGTTCCGGCACTTCTGGGTAGAACTCCTTGTCGATGTCGTTAAAGATAATGTCAAAGGGGCCTGCAAGATGTGCTGCGAGTTCAAGCGCATCACCCGTGAGATATTCGAAGAGACAACCGTTCCGCTCTTGTTCAAGGAACTGACGTGCTTCTTGAAGCAGTGCCGGGTCGCTATCGGTGAGCGTTACCGATCCCTTGGGGCCGACAGCACGAGAAAAAAACAAGGCCGAGTAACCAAACCCGGACCCCAGTTCCAGAATTCGAGTAGCACATGCAGTGCGAGTCAGTAGCTCAAGCATACTACCGACAACCGGCCCAACTATTGGAAAGTCGTCGCGTGCGGCGCGCTCCTCCATGAGCTGGCCTACGACGTCGTTGGGCGACTGCGTGCTGTTCAACTCGTGTAAATACGTCTCAATCTCAGAACTGAGTATTGGTGTCATACTGTCACTCCGGGTAAATAGTATAGGCTCTCGAGCGTCCCCTGTTGGATTTGTGTACCACTTCGTTGGACGCCTGGCGTTTTTTTGGTTATCCTACCGAGTATGGCGAATATACTATCGGAGATCCAAGAGCGTCGCGCTCTGCGCGCATTTTCCTCGCAAGAAGTTGCGAACGATGTCGTGACTCGTTTACTTGAGGCGGCAACCCTCTCGGCATCCTGCTTCAACAATCAGCCGTGGCGTTTCGTGGTGCTCACGAAAGATTTCGGCATTGAGCATGGATACGCGCGGATGGCACAGGGCAACTACTGGGCTCAAGCGGCTCCTGTGATTATTGGGGTTGCTACACGACCTGAGTACGACTGCGACCTTGATGAGGGACGCCAGTATGCGCTGTTTGACTGCGGGATGGCGGTGCAGAATCTGCAGATTCAAGCTCAACATGAAGGTTTGATTGCGCACCCGATTGCAGGGTTTAAGGCTGCAGAACTCAAGGCGGACTTAGGTATTCCTGCGGATCACATATTAATAACCCTGGTTGTGATTGGGTATCCTGGCGCCGATACTAAACTGAACGAG
>CAZQIK010000418.1:0-2562 GCA_964593085.1 uncultured Spirochaeta sp. | reverse complement strand
AATAGCTTTTGCTACTTGAAGGGTTCCGCCTGCAAAGTTGTCAAACTCAAACACACCCATGGGTCCGTTCCAAAGCACGGTTTTGGCACCACCTATGACTTCTTTGAACTTCGCGACCGTTTGTGGTCCAATATCCATGCCCATTTTACCATCAGGAATGTCGACGCTATCGACCGATTCGGGAGTGGCAGTCTCCGAGAATTCCGAAGCTACAACGTGATCAAGCGGGAGAAGCACCTCAACCCCTTTTTCTTTAGCCTTGTCTATGAGTGACTTAGCCGTGTCAACGTAGTCTTCCTCAAGCAACGATGAGCCGACCGAGTGACCCATGACCTTAAGAAAGGTGTACGCCATTCCGCCGCCAATGATCAACGCGCTACAGTTTGGCAACAGAGTCTCAAGAACTCCTATCTTACTGGAAACCTTAGCTCCGCCAATAACCGCAACAAAAGGCTTGTCGGGATTAGTAACGACAGGCTGAAAGAAGCGAACTTCTTTCTCCAACAAGAGTCCGGCATACGACGGAAGAAACTTGGCAATACCCTCTGTTGAGGCGTGGGCACGGTGAGCCGAGCCGAATGCATCGTTGACGTATACGTCGCCCAACTTTGAAAGCTTTTCTGCAAAACCGGGATCATTTTCGGTTTCTTCTTTGTAGAAACGTACGTTCTCCAGCATAAGGATGCCGCCAGCGTCTAAGCCTTTGAGCTCTTCCTCGACTGCATTGCCGATCACATCCGAAGCCTGCTGTACGGGACGGCCAATAAGTTCAGCCAACCGCGCGGCAACTGGGGATAGGCTGAAAGCCGGGTCGGAACTACCTTCGGGGCGACCGAGATGGCTCATCAGTACCAGACGGCTTCCTTTTTGCTCAAGAAGATGTTTAAGCGTTGGAAGCGCGGCACGTATGCGGGTGTCGTCTCCGACGACACCATCTTTAATTGGTACATTAAAGTCCACACGCACAAGTATGGTTTTACCGGAGAGATCGGCGCTTTGGATCGTCCTTAGTGCCATAATAATCCTTCCTTGTTATGCGAGCTTCTTGGCGAGATCAACGATGCGACATGAGTAGCCCCATTCATTGTCGTACCATGCCAACACCTTCACCATCTTGCCGTTTACCATGGTGCTTTCAGCATCGAAGATCGAGGAATGTGAGTTGTGAATGATATCGACAGACACAATCGGGTCTTCGGTGTACTCGAGAATGCCCTTCATCGGTCCATCAGCTGCAGCTTTCATAGCGGCGTTGATCTCTTCCTTGGTTACCTCTTTGGAAAGGGTTGCCACAAGGTCTACCAGAGAACCGGTTGGGGTTGGAACACGAATAGCCATGCCGTCAAGCTTACCTTTCAGCTCCGGAATAACCTTGGCAACCGCTTTAGCGGCACCGGTAGTTGTTGGAATCTGGGAAACTGCACAAGAACGAGCACGGCGCAGGTCACTATGTGGCCCGTCAAGGATAACTTGGTCGTTTGTGTAGGAGTGAATTGTAGTCATGTAACCAGTATCAATACCAAAGGTGTCGTGCAGTACTTTTGCAACGGGAGCAAGACAGTTTGTGGTACACGACGCATTTGAGACACAAGCATCTTCAGGCTTAAGGTCGCCGTCGTTAACGCCAAGCACAACCATGCGGTCGATAGCATCTTTGGCTGGAACACACAGGATTACCTTCTTAGCCGGGAACTTTGCGTTCTTGAGATGGTCACCGTACCCGCCTTTGGCACTTTCCTTCTCGCGAAATACACCGGTCCCTTCAACTACTACATCTGGTGATGTTCCCCACGGAATGTTAGCAGGATTTTTCTCCGAGCATACGCGGTACTTCTTGCCGTCGACAATAAGGTTCTCCTCATCAAACTCGACCTTACCCGGAAACTTTCCCTGGGTTGAGTCGTACTTCAAGAGATGAGCCAATGTTTTGGTATCAGTGAGATCATTTACAGCAACTACATCGACGCCTTGCTCCAGAGCTATCTTAAATACGTTGCGCCCGATGCGACCGAACCCGTTAATGGCAATTTTCATGTGATCCTCCTCGATCATTTATTATAGAGTTTTATTTCCTCTCCTAACAACGCAACTATAAAGAAAAAAATCACGGATGTCAACGCACCTCGAGGGTAATTCAGTATATTTTTATCGTATCAACAAACGTCGATGCATAGGGAGGTCGAATGACGGTGTGGCTTAAGGCAGCAAGGCCCGAATTCGTTGAAGTAGATTGCCTGAGTCGTCAGGGTCTGCGTCTGTGGTTTCGGGTAGATCCGTTTTTGGTACCAGAACCGCGTCGCCCTGATTGATAAGGTCAAAAAAGCCGTCTCGGGTGACGATACCCTCACTTACAAGATCGTCTACACCACTTACTACAAAGCGCCCAAGGACAGCATCGTCTGAGTATCGAAACTCCGGACGGTTCGGCGCAAGATCGAAATCATTTGCCCGTACCACAACGAGTTCCATACCCTCTTCAACTCCATCCAGACGTCCAATATTTACAAGTGCCCGTTCAAACCGCCTGTTGAGGATGCGTCCTCGCAACGGCACTAATTCGGC
>CAZQIK010000417.1:0-2573 GCA_964593085.1 uncultured Spirochaeta sp. | reverse complement strand
ACCTCCGACCTACGGCTTAGAAGGCCGTTGCTCTATCCGGCTGAGCTATGAGCGCTGGAATCCTGCAGACGAGGCTGCAGGATCGACGGCCTGAAAACCGCCTTCTCGAGTGGGCACCGGGTTGTGACACGCGGCCCATAGCCCGGTCCATGCTCGATCGGGATGAGAGGATTCGAACCTCCGATCTCCTGCTCCCAAAGCAGGCGCCTTAGCCCCTAGGCTACATCCCGCTGCTGATGGAGATCTCGTGACGAGATACTTCGCATCTTCATTGAAGCGGTAGTATAACCACCACGCTCATCTGGGTCAACTGCATGTGAAAGTATGAACGTGAATCTCCGCTAAGGTCAAAACAAAGATCGGACTACGATAATTGAGTACTCTTTTCTCGGTTTGTGTTGACGAACTGTACACGCACGGTACAATGGGTGGATGGATTATGCTCTGCCTGACGCTGGAGCGCAGCACATGGGTGGAGCTTCCATAGAAGGGAGAGTCGGTAGATGTCTACAGCGCAAATGAGTCAAATACAAAACGAAGAAAACCCGCAGAGTGGTGTGGTAAATGGCTGCACCGAAAGCGGCATATCAGTGCAGTTTTTGCAGGATCTCTGTGACGAGTTTCACGGTGAGTTTGGCCACCAAATGATCTTTTGTGCCGAGCGCGGCGAGATCGTTGCGGCGGTAGTCCGCGAAAGAGTGGGCACAACGCACGCCGGTGGGGCCAAGATCATGGCTGGCGAGCTTGATGAAATTGCCGTGACCGCGCGCGAGGCAAGGCGTTCTAAGTTCATGAAGGAAGGCGTCAGTGTCGGTATCGATGTTGACGGCAGTCGGGTTGCCACCTGTGGGGTAACCGGACCCATTAAAGAGGTGCGTCCGCTAGCAAAACTCGCCCGCCTCTATGTTGTGGCTATGATACGGGCCGAACGCGCCCGTTGTGAACAAGACGACATGGCCGAGGAAATGCGGGAAAAAGAACGTGATGTAGCCAGCAAGCATGCGGCTGAGCTGGAGCAAGGTGTGGCCGCTCTGGTGGAAGACCTGCAGGTTGCCGGTACTCAGCTTACGGCCGTGGTGGACCAGGTGGAAGAAGCAGGTAAGTTCACCTTTGAGCGGGTCGGAACTGCAGCACGTTCGACGCAGCAGGCTGAGTCGGGAATAGAGACTATTGCCTCCGGCAGTGAAGAGCTTTCGGCCAGCATCGAGCATATCCGTAAACAGATGCGCGACGCAGCTGGGACGTCCGAGAATGCGGTGGAGTCCGCCCGGTCAGCCTCAGATAAAATGGCTGAACTTGGGCAGGCATCACGGGAGATCAGCAGCATTGCCGAGTTGATAACCGAAATTGCTGAGCAGACCAACTTGCTGGCGCTCAACGCCGCAATAGAGGCGGCGCATGCCGGTGAAGCTGGACAGGGATTTGCGGTGGTTGCCAACGAGGTTAAGTCCTTAGCGCGGCAGACCGGAGAGGCAACCGACCGGATTTCCGCACAAATTAAGGCGCTGCAGCAGCAGAGTAGCGGAGCGGTGGAGGCCATTAACCGGATACTCAGCACCATTGAGCACTTGAACGTCATTAACTCCGAAGTAGCCGGGGCGGTTGAGCAACAGGCAAGCGCAAGTCAGGACATAACAAGCAACTGCCAGACAACATCCGAGGCGGCCCGCGAAGCAAACGAAGCAGTGGGTGAGGTGCGTCAAGCTGCCGAGCAGTCCTCCGAGGCAGTACGCCGCATAGATGGAGTTGCCGACGGCTTGACCGAGAAGGTTAAGCTGCTGCAGGAAGGAATTCAGCAGATTGTACAGCGAATCCGCGCAAACTGACTCTGTCTCCGAGAATGACCCGGTCTCCAAGAAACTGTGGGAGATCCACCATCGACTCACCGCCGAGTATGGGAGCGTCATTTCCTTTCTCAACTACGGCGCACCATTTGAGTTGTTGATAGGAGTCATTCTCTCGGCTCAGACCACCGACATTCAGGTAAATGCTGTGACGCCCAAGCTTTTTGCCCGCTTTCCGGATGCTGCCGCCCTTGCTGCGGCTCCGCGTAGCGAGGTTGAGGAGATCATTAAAAGCACAGGTTTCTATCGCAGCAAGGCAGCTCATATTCAGGGTGCAGCCGTGGCTCTTGTGAGAGAGTATCATGGCGAAGTACCTCGGTCGATGTCGGAGCTCACGAGCCTGCCTGGCGTGGGACGGAAGTCGGCCAACGTTGTTCGAAGCCACGTATTTGGTCTACCAGCCATCATTGTGGATACTCATTTTGGTCGAGTCATGCGCCGTCTGGGCATTGGCAGGGCCAAGAACGCGGACGCCTTGGAGCGGGAACTCCTCACAATAATTCCGAACGAGTTACAGACGCCGCTTTCAATGTTGGTAAACAAACATGGCCGGGTGGTGTGTCAGGCTCGTTCGCCACGTTGCAGCGCCTGTGTGCTCACGGATCTCTGCGACTATGCGCAAAGAGAAGAGCCACCTGCATGAATGCGGTGCCTACGGAACTGCGACCAATTATGGCCCTTGCGGAAGAGTTGGGGCTGACGCTGCTTGGTTCGTGTGGCCCTCAGCCC
>CAZQIK010000416.1:0-2574 GCA_964593085.1 uncultured Spirochaeta sp. | reverse complement strand
CCAGGAGATAGCCGCAGAACTGCTGAGCTCATAGGCGTCGTTTAGTTCGTAGCCAAGTCCGAGCCGGCCGGACAGGCGGGTCTGCCGGTAGCGCTGGTAGGCAGTCCCCTCGGAGAGAACAAACTCTTCCTCGCCACGCCCTCCGGAAAGAAAAATGCTTGGTTCAACACCTCCCCGCTGCAAAGCACCGCCGGAAACGCCCAATGTTCCGCTCCAGCTATCAAGTGCCGCGCCGTCGCCTTGTACGGTTGTCACCGAGAGCAGGAAGGTACCGGTTCCCAATAGATTCGACTCAATGAGGGCCAGCCCCGCAATCCAGCCCCCGTCGCTATAGCCAGCTATAGGTAGAGGCAGCAGCGTCCACCTGTCTTCAAGTTCAAGCCTCAGCCGGTAGTTACCGTTCCCGCTGGGAACAAGGGCAACCTCCAACTCGTTTACAAACAGGCCGCTCCGCAGCAAGCGTTCACGAACGCGCTCAAGATCGACCTCGGCAACCGGCGCCGGTAATTCCACGTCGATAATTCGCCGTATAGTTGCCTTACGGGTGCGCTGAGCACCTATCACCTCAAGCTCCTCTACGAGTTCCCTTCCTTCGGCATACAGCTGAGGCGGTGAAACCACCGCAAAGATTGCAACACCGACGGTACAGACAAACAGCAACACACCTGAGCTTTTTCGAACCAACATGAACATACACCTCGTGCAGAAACTCATTGAACCTAGGTCGCTATGTGAAACGAGCAACGCGACAGGCACTTCGTAGGGTAGTCTACTCGTATGCGCGACGCAGTTCTACCGCAAGCCTACTGTTATTATTATTTGCAACTTCACCAGTTAGCGGGTACACTTTTGGTAAATGGTATGGACAAAAAGAACAAGGATAACGTAGTAGCTTCAGAAAGCTCCGAATTTATCACCGCCTTACTTGCCGGTAACCGCAGCCGATGCGCGGAGGTGGCAGAGGAATATCGCGAAAACAATTGTCTGCAAAGGGATCTCATAAGACAGAAACATGAGCACGGTGGTAAGCGTGCTGCAGCTTCAGCAGGCCACGACCGAAAACGAAGAGGCCCAGTCAATTCTGCAGGACGCCGCGCAGCGAGTAGGCCCCATGATGCTTTTGTATGACAAGTTGTATCAGTCCTCGGAACCGCATTCGATGGAGCTGGACCAGTACCTTGTTCCATTGATCAAGCAGGTAATTGAGATTTTTCCTCATGGCACATCAATACAACTGCATACCGATATCGCGCCGATCAAGCTGGAACCCAAAGTCCTCTCGGAGCTGGGAATCATTGTAAATGAACTGATAACCAATGCAATGAAATATGCCTTTGCCGGTCACGGCGACGGGAGTCTTAGCGTTGTTGCTCGTCAGGAAGGGACGACTGTCACGATTTCTATTGCCGACAGCGGGCCGGGCCTGCCCGAGCAGCCTTCCAGCACTGCTCAACCGGGATTCGGAATGTCGCTGGTCGACGCCATGGTAGAGCAGCTTAACGGAAAAATTCGCTCTGAATCCGATAACGGCACCCGGTTCATCTTGGAGTTTGACCTAAGGTCTTGACCGGTCGCGCTAGCTAAGCATATATGAGCAAATCCTTCATGAATTTTACGTGAGCGCTTGATGCAATGGCCTCAGACTCCTATCCTTTAATGATGCACCTCAAAGGTGCAAACATACAAGTTGTACACCCATACAAGGAGATCGCAACAAGCATGAGGCAACAGAATCAACTACTAACCAGTCGAACCCAGGTGAAGCACCGGTATGCACTCATTCCAAGTGAGGGCGTTCCGTACTCGCGCCTCCCAGAATGGCCAGACGCGCTGGTGCAGGTGCTGGCTGGCCCTGCCCTCGGTGCCGAGTTTGTGGAATATCACATAGAGTTGGAAGCTGGTGGTGAGGGTCTTCACCCGGCCGACGGTGAGATTGAACACTTTGTGTTCGTGCTGGACGGCTCGGCCGAGTTCACGTTGCTGCCAGGTGGGGCCGCAGGCAGCGGGGGCAGCGGGGCCGCGACGGCTGGCGAGGCCGCAGGCGGCGGAGCAGCCACCACAGCTTTTGGGCCCGGCTCCTACGCCCTTGTTCCGCCGTCGGTGGGGTACCAGCTCAAGGCCAGCACCACAACACGGCTGTTGCTCCTGCGCAAGCGCTACGAGCCAGCGCCGGGCGTTGCGGAGTTTGCTCCGCTCATTGGCTGCGAGTTGGATGTTCCCGGAGAGATGTACATGGACGACCCCGGCGCCGCGTTGCAGACGCTTATACCGGAGGATTTTGCCTACGATATGGCTATGAACATTTTCACCTTTCAGGTGGGCCACAGCCTGCCGGTTACCGAAACACACATCATGGAGCACGGGCTCTACGTCCTTGACGGCAAAGGTGTGTACTACCTGGACGACAGTTGGATGGAGGTCGAAAAAACCGACTTCATCTGGATGGGCCCCTACTGCCCGCAAAGTTACTATGCCACCGGTCTGAGTCCAACTCGATATATTTATTACAAGAACCTAAACCGCGATATCGCGCTGTAGAACCCGCACAATCGCGCTGGAGAACACCCAGCAGGC
>CAZQIK010000415.1:0-2576 GCA_964593085.1 uncultured Spirochaeta sp. | reverse complement strand
GGTGCCCGGGACCGGTTGGTAATTTGCGTCTTGCGACGTCATGCTTCCGATGTTCGGCTCCACAAGCAGGTAGGGTTCATCCTCTACCGGTTCAGGCCGCGTTGGTGGTGTGCCTTCTCCCGCGAGAATCTCTGCATGGGCCGACAACGACTCGGTCTCAAAGGTTATGGCTGCCGACCAAGGCCAAATGACGCGTGACAGCGGCGGCAGTGCCTCCGGGGCCTGACGCACCATTTTTACAACATCGATCTCCGCAATCTGCCACCCCAGAACGAAGAACGACACCAGAACCAAGGCAAAGACGCCGCTACCAGGACGCTTACGGTTGCGGGAGCAGAGAAAGGCGTCCCAAGCTGCTACTAACCATACCAAGGCGAGAGCGCCAGCAGCGAGGCCGACAAAGCCGGGGCTGCGCTCAAGCGCGCGACCAATGCTAGGAAAGAAGCCCTGGACCCTTCTGCCGAGTTCCGCTACTCGCCAAAAGAAAATTCCTCCGCCGGTGGCCATAGCCGAGAAAATAAGCACACCCCGCTGCGTTTGGCGGCTGAGTATCTGACCCAAACCCGGGATGAGCAAAGAGGCAAGTGCTGCGATGGGTGGTGCGACCAGCGGATTCTGTGCGGCCGTTCGCGCGGTTACACGAGCCTGTCGCGACTGTTCTTTTTGCTGTGGTGTTTTGGCCATTATTCTGCCCCTTCCGTGGAGCCGCTAGCAAGGGACTCGGAGCCACTGCTTGGGGTGCCAGTAGGTGACGCGCCGGATGGGGTAAGCGCAGCAAGACCGGCCCCAACTCGTTCGGCCTCTTGACCATAAATGTCTTTGAACTCCGCGTCTGTCATGGTGCGGATATCCTCACTAGTTCCACGATAGACGACCCTTCCGTCTCGAAGGCCAATGACTTTGGTAGCGTAACGCTGAACCAGATCTAAGTAGTGGAGGCTGCAGATGACGGTAATACCGTCTTCTCTGTTCAAACGTTCAAGATATCCCAGAATCGTATGGGCCAGAACAGGATCTAAACTAGCTACCGGCTCATCTGCAAGAATGATCTCCGGTTGCTGCATGAGAGCCCTGGCAATGCCAACCCTCTGTTGCTGCCCGCCTGAAAGTTCGCTGGCTCGTTTATAGGTTTGCTCGGTAAGGCCAACCCGCTCCAGGGCTCGGAATGCACGTGTCTGGTCTTCGCTGTCGAAGCGATACAGCATACTCTTCCATGTATCTATGTATCCCAGCCGCCCCGAAAGGACGTTATTTATAACACTTAACCGCTTTACGAGGTTGAAATGCTGGAAAATCATACCAATGCGTCGACGTATGGTGCGGAGCTCCTCTCCGTCGGCACCGGTAATATCCAGGCCGTCCCACATAATTGACCCCGAGGTGGGTTCAATAAGACGATTGGTACATCGGAGCAGTGTCGATTTCCCGGATCCGGAAAGACCTATCACGACGAGAAAGTCTCCCGGCTCAACCGAGAAACTCACCTCTTTTAGGGCTTGCGTCCCGTCGTCATAAGTCTTTGATAGGTTAGTGAACTGGAGCACTCATACGCCTCCTGGGAGATGATGTGGGGCACGACGAAGGGCTATCGCCCCGCGGGGAGATAGCCCTAACTGCACATGAGAGTATTAGTCTCCCATTAATTCGGTCGCGTCAACGCCCGCGGCCTGCAGGGTTTGGCGGAAGGGGTCATAGAAGTCGTCGCCATGACGCTCAAGTCCTTGCCACTGGTAAGCCTGACCAAGAGCTTCCGCGCCCTCTTCGGTTTCAGCAATCTCGAGCAGTGCCTGAATAATCTCTTCTTTCATGTCGTCTGGCACGCTGGGGTGAAACTGTACGCCGTCATTGGGAATAGGAATGCTTACCTCAATAACCTGTACCTTTTCATAGACATCGGGAAAGTCTTCTTCCACGTTGCCCCGCGCGTCAACATAGGTTGCTCCTGCATCAACGTCACCGTTATAGACTGCGGTTATTACGCCTGTATGACCGCCAGCGTCCACAATGCGGCTTAAGTCGGTATCCGGGTCTACGCCTGCAGCACGCATAGTAAGACTTGGGATAATCCATCCGGAAGTGCTCAACGGGTCAGGGCGAGCAAAACTTTTGCCGTCTAGATCTGCTAAAGTACGGATTCCGGTGTCGGCACCGGCTATGATCTGTCCGTCGTAGAAGGGACGACCAAAGCGTACAGCAACAAGCTCGGCTTCGGCAACGCCTCGGTCGGCGGCAACAACGTAAGCAAAGGTTGCGAGCGAGGCCATGTGGGCACTGGGAGGATCGCTCTGCATCGCCTCAATTACGCCAGCATACTCGGTAGCAACGCTTGCCTCTACCACCAACTCGGTTCGCTCAAAAATCATGTCCGCTACGGCACGACCACCGGCGGATATTTCTTGGGTATCACCAGAGGGGACAAAAGCCCAAACAATGGGATTTTCCTCGGTCCCAAGCTCGGGTTCCTGTGGCGCACAACCACTTACGACGAGAAACAGCGACACTGACAGAACAATCAGCACCGCGCTTAGCATGTTTCGTTTCATTCATTTCTCCTTTGAACGTAGGTTCTAATCGGG
>CAZQIK010000414.1:0-2580 GCA_964593085.1 uncultured Spirochaeta sp. | reverse complement strand
ATACCTATAGTGCCATTCTCACCTATCGCATCAAGCTCGCTAGCAATCCAGTCTTCGTCAAAGCTGAACACTACCCGATCTTTCCGCTCAATGCGTCCGTTAGTACGCTCGAACTCCGGAATACGGACGACTTCACCGATATCCGGAAGTCGAAAATCCCAGCCGTACATAAAGGCTTCTTGAAACGCTCTATGGGCAAGATAGTCCTCGATGGTCGGGAGCTGCTTCTCGTCCCTTGAAATTGACACTGTTTGGTACCCAACGGTCGTCGTTAGCGGTTGGGGCAGCGGAGGGATGCTCAATGTACTTTCGGAATTGGCTGCAGGAACCAGAAACACGACCAACACCACCAACAGGGCACCCAGAGGCGCGAGATACAGTTCCCGTGGTAGCGTTCGCGGCCTAAGCCGACGAGGCAGAATTGATATAGGTTCAAAACTCCCATGTTCGCGAACCGCTACACGTCGTTGCTCCACCGCGAGTTCCGCGCCTGCAGCAGCTGCAACGGCTACCATGCTCAGCACCAGACTGGGCAGGGCTTGTGGCGAGTACCGGAGAACCACAGCAAAAGCCACAACTGCTGCGGCCCCCAAATAAACCACCAAGTGGCGAAAGCGCACGCCGTGCCGTGCGTCCGGAGCGGACAACAGCCCCGAACCAAGTCCGGCGCCCCAGGCCTGCATAATACCTGGAAAACTTATTACCCAGGTTAAGTAAAACAGCAGTCCAGCGACCGCGCTAAAAGGATCTTCAGTGCGGAGCGTTGCCGCGATAAATGGGAGCCCCGCGGCAAGTACAAAGGGTGCGCGTCGTCGGGATACAAAGGCTGAGCCAAATACTGCCCACATCACCAAGAAAGGCACGCCACCACTGTCTGGGGTACCCGTATCGGCATTCAGGAACTGAACTTCCTGCGCCTGCATAATCGGCTCGACCCTATTCATGAGTATAGCTGCATCACCCGGAACATAAATAACGTGGTACGCTTGGTCTTCGGTCTCGGCGTGGAAGTAGTTCGTTACATGCTGCATATACGGGTCAAGACGGGGATCACGGCGATCAAAGCGAGACTCAAGTTCGGACAGCTTGACGGTTGATAACGGTCCAAAATCGTTATACCTAAAACGAGTAGTTGCGGCACCAATATAGGAGTCTATGCCAGCCAAGTTTAGAGCGGAATCAATTTCGGATAGATCGTGGGAGGCTGGCACGAGGAATGTTGCGTGTCCTGGCCAAATACTGTCGGCCATCCCTACGGGGCTTAGGATCCGGGTTCCAGCAAGTACTATTCCCCAAACTACAAGAGCCACAAAAAGAAGGTGCTGAGGACCCCGGGTTTTGACGTTCTTCATAAGCTGTTGATATCCGAAGCCGCATTGGAAACCTCGCGGCAAAATTAGAGAATACTAAACGCAACCGCGATAAAGAACCCAAGCAGCATTCCGACCGAAACCTCGGAAACGGTATGCCCGTTAACCTCGCGCACCGGACTAAACTCGATTCCGTAGCGACTGTTGAGCTGAGTTCCTAGCTTATTGAGACTCTGCGCTTGCAATCCAGCTGCACGACGGACCCCAAGCGCATCCCGAATTACCAGCAGACTAAAAACCAGAGATATACTGAAGAGAGGATCTCCTGCGCCATACTCAAAGCCCACCGCGGTTGCCATAGCCGTTACGGTTGATGAATGGCTGGACGGCATACCGCCGGTCTTCCAGAACAGGGTGACCATGAGATCACGGGAGTTCCTCGAGCGTTGTTTGACGACCTCAATGAGAGTCTTTAATATCTGTGCGACGAACCAACTAAAAAAAGCCGATAAAAATAGTGGGCTTCGAAAGAGTTCGTACAAGTAATTAACAGCAGGCGTTTGCATTGCACTGTAGTGTGTCTTTGCCCTTGGGCTTTGTCAAGTAGAGACGTCGGTATCGTAGTGCTGGCTGGCTGGCTGGCCGACGCTTCAACTGCCGGAACATCTTGACCTCGGCACTCAGCCTCCGTAGAGTTGCACGATGCCACAGTTGTATGAACTTGGCCCCGACGACGATGGGCGTCGTCTTGACCGCATCCTGCGTAAACTCCTCACTGATCATGCACTCGGAGACATTTATGCACTGTTCCGAAAACGACGAGTAAAGCTCAACGGAAAACGAGTTGCGGGGAAAGACCGTGCGTACGCCGGTGACCAATTGCTGATCTACGACTCGGATGTATCTCAGGATCAAGGAAAAACCGTTCTTTCACGGGATGAGAGCCATAGACCGCAAGCCCCCTCGAGGCAACAACTAATGCATGAAGCGGAAGTGGCGCCGCTTGTCGTGTTTGAGAACGCGGATCTGCTCATTCTTAACAAGCCGCGTGGCGTTACCGCCCATGGTGAACACTCGCTTTTGCCTCAGATTCTTAGCTACCTATACCACGGGCGGAACACATCTTTGAGTTTTACCCCTGGACCGGTACATCGCCTTGATAGAAATACAACAGGCCTCATTGTGTATGCAAAAACCTTGCAAGGCGCTCGCAGATTTTCGCACTTGTTACAGTCACGTACGCTCCACAAACGGTATTTGGCAGTACTGG
>CAZQIK010000413.1:0-2586 GCA_964593085.1 uncultured Spirochaeta sp. | reverse complement strand
CTCTCCGGATGAACGAATTGAGGAAGCTTGGGCTGCAATTGCAGACCTTATTCAGGCTGGTAAGGTTCGTTATGGAGGGGTTTCGAACTTCTCGGTAGAACAGGCGCGACGGGTTGCCACTATTCACTCGGTGGCATCACAGCAACCACCGTACAGCATGTTGGTTCGCGATATCGAAACTGACGTTCTTCCTTATTGCCGTGAGAAAAAGATTGGGGTTGTTGTGTATAGCCCAATGCAAAATGGTCTACTTACCGGGAAAATGACTCCGGCAAGAATTGACGCATTGCCGAAAAAAGACTGGCGACGACGCAACGAGCATTTTCAGGAGCCGGAACTAACGCCTAATCTCGAACTGGTGCATGGACTTTCCCTCATTGCAGAGGAGCTTGGCCGAACCCCTGCACAGATAGCACTAGCCTGGGCAATTGCGGGTAATGGAGTGACTTCCGCAATCGTGGGGGCCAGACGTCCGGAACAGATAGAGGAAAACGCGGCGGCAAGCGATCTCCAACTAAGTGCATCTACTAGAGAGCGCATTGCGGAGCTACTTCGTCGGCGCGACGAGCGCCTGAAAAACAACGTGTAGATACAACTCCTTGACGATCCACATCCGAGCCTCTACATTAAGGTAATACGATGCAATTTTGAGGGGCGCGATTCGACCAGGCGATGCAGTAGAACTAACGATACTAGTCAAAAAGAGTCGAGCAGTGCGAAGTGGAAGGAGCGAAATGATGCAAAGGTTAATGACTCCGCGAAAGTGGAATGGAAAGCTTGGGGCAGTTCTGGGAGCGGGACTTTTGTTGCTACTAACGGTGGCCTGCGCGCCAGCCGAGGTTGCGGTACAGGAAAAAGGACCGGTAGTTGTTGCATCAAAAATTGATACCGAAGGGGCCCTTCTAGGCTCCATGATCGTCGAAATTCTGCAAAACGACGGGTTTGCCGTCACCAACAGAACGCAATTTGGGCCAACCGACGTTATCCGACGAGCTATCATCAATGACGAAATCGACATCTATCCCGAATACACTGGGAACGGCGCTTTCTTTTTTAGTGATGGACCTCGGGATGTCTGGAACGATGCACAGGCTGGCTACGAGGCGGTACGTGAACTTGACCGGGAAGCCAACGATATCGTTTGGCTGCAACCTGCACCGGCAAACAACACATGGGCTATTGCCGTGCGTGAAGACTTGGCAGAGGCTGAAGGTTTATCTACGCTTGAAGACCTTGCTCGTTATATGAATGACGGTGGCGAGGTAAGGTTGGCTGGTAGCGAGGAGTTTGCCGGAAGAGACGATGCCCTTCCGGCCTTTGAAGATGCCTACGGGTTTGAGTTTACATCGGATCGGCTCTTGTTGCTATCCGGCGGCGACACCGCTGTTACGGCCCAAGCTGCCGCACGTCAGACCGACGGAGTAAATCTTGCAATGGCGTATGGCACCGACGGGCAGTTGCCTGCTCTTGAACTACGTGTACTTGAAGATACACGTGGAGTTCAGCCAGTTTACCAGCCTGCACCGATTATTCGGGCGGAGGTGCTTGAGGAATATCCGGAACTTGAAGCTCTGTTGTCACCAGTGTTTGAAGGTTTGACGCTGGAAGTGTTACAGGGACTCAATGCAGCTATACAAGTTGAGGGGCGTGACGCGACCAATGTTGCTCAGGAGTACCTGAATCAGCACGGGTTTCTTGATTAACGGAACCTGAAAAAAGACTGGAGAACCTGTGCGGTTAGCCTGTGAAAAGACAACTGCCCTCGGGGCGATTATTGGTCTTGGCGCATTAAGTATGCCCTTTCTCCTGATGAAGGAAAACAGGGTGGCGCTTGGTGAGCCGTATCTGTACCATTCCTTGCCGCAGGGGCCACACGTTTTACTACCTCTAACTCTGTTAGTCTTGAGCCTGGCTGCCGCTTTCCTTCCCCAACGGTCTGCAGTGAGGGCGGGAAAAATTGTCCTGGGACAACTGTATTTAGCGGTAATGCTCATCGCGTTGTCCCTTGCTGGCGCGGTCCTGGTTGCTCCGGAGGCCTTTGGCCGCGTGAGCCCGTCGTCGGGATTCTGGCTGGCTATACTTGCGGCCTACATACTCATACAAGGTTCCTTGAAGAATGCGCAGGTGAGATACTCACTGCGGGTGCTGATTGGCGTGCTTCCTCTTATTTTTGCTGGAGGTCTGTTTCTGGCCGGTCTCCTCGACAGTTTGGCTGTTGTTATGGAGTTTGCTAATAGGCAAGCTCGATTCATGAGCGAGCTAACTACGCATCTGTATATTTCGTTTACAGCAGTCGGTCTTGCAACCCTGGTTGGTGTTCCGCTTGGAGTCTTAGCGTGGAAACGGCGGCATTTAGAGAAGCCGGTTTTTGGTGGGGTTAACGGGTTGCAGACTATTCCCAGCCTTGCGCTTTTTGGATTAATGATAGCGCCCCTTGCGTATCTGTCCCGGCAGTTTCCAGTTCTGCGAGAGTTTGGGGTACGTGGTATTGGCAACGCCCCGGCTCTCATAGCTATTACGCTTTATGCCCTGCTACCTATTACGCGGAATGCGTATACTGGCTTGGCCGCAATTGAGACCGGAGTC
>CAZQIK010000412.1:0-2587 GCA_964593085.1 uncultured Spirochaeta sp. | reverse complement strand
GGGCGTCGCTTTTTCCTAGAACAACCAGGCGCGCGCCAAGCTTGCCAGCTTCTCGCGCAATTCTTTGTTTTGGGGAACCAGCCACGTTCCGAATAGCCACTGCCGGTACATCGCATTCCGAAGCCAACCGCTTGAGATTTTCGTCGGCCGCCGTGAGACGACGACCCTCAGCCATGGGATCCGGGGCCCGTGGCCCCACATGTAGAAGAACAAGCCGATCTATAGGAATGTTGGGTCGACGGAGAAATGGCATTACCGCGGCATCGGTAGCACCGAAGTCCGTGGCATATACTACTACGAGTGAGTCCTCGTTGGCGCTCTGATCACCGCCAGCCGCACCTATGAAGCCCGCAGCTGGTCCTCGTACAGCACCCTTGCGAATATATACCGGGCGGTCGCTGAGACGAATGCTGTCCTGCGTGGTACTTCCTATCAGCGTCCGTTGCAGCCATGATTTTCGTTTCCAGCTAAAGGCGATGTAGTCGGTGGCGAGATCACGCGCAGCGCGGGTTAGTTCGAGGGCGGGTGAACCTTTGCGGAGAACCGTTTCTACGCCCAGGCCAGCATCTTCAAAAATGAGTGCTCGGTCCTCCAGTTTGGCGCTGAGCGCCTCAGCCGAGGAAGCCGGGCCGGGAGCAATGTGAAGCAGCTTTACCTCGCGAGTTCCCATAATCGCGAGCTCGCGAGCAAGGGCGGTGAGCGCAGCGCGAGACTCACGAAAACCAAGGGGTACGAGGGCGGTCTTTAGCATGTCGACTCCTTCATGCAGGTTCATACAGGGGTGGTTTAGGCACAACCTACCGTCAGGTAAATGTTTTGGGAAGAGGGGGAACCCGCTTGACAACTATTTCTGCGAGTCGTACTGTTTGCGCGGAAGGGCGAGGATACCGGACACCAAAAAAACGGAGGCTACACATGAAAAAACTTGCTGTATTAGCTATTCTTGCAATGTTCGTTCTTGGTGCATGTTTCACCCAGACTCACACCGTGGGCGCAGGCCCACAGACCGGCGAAACGACCGAAGTTCGCCAGTGGTTCGTACTTTTCGGGCTCATTCCCCTTACCGAAGTTGACACCCAGGAAATGGCTGCTGGTGCTACCGACTACGAAATCGTCACAGAGATGACTCTGATTGACGTTGTTATTGGTGCGTTTACCCAAGCTGTTACTGTCCAGCCAATGTCGGTTACCGTCACTAGATAACCAGTATTGCGGTCCGGGTCCTCTCTTCCCCCCTTACCAGAGACCGCATCAACGCTTGTTATTAATCGACGTGAGCAACCATGGCGTAGCCATGCGCTAGGTAATTATGAGCTTTTACCGCATTAGGAACACTTCCCATGAAAACAGTAAAAGGCGCGCATAAGAAGCAGATTCGCTCCTTGGTCTTCACCCTGGCGACTGTGGTTTTTGTTTTGGCACTCAGCAGCTGTGGCGCCGCATCTGACGACTCAACAGCTCCCGGTGACGAGGCAGAGACGCAACGTGATCAACGACCGGAGGTAACCTTCTCTGTGGACGAAGAACTCTTAGGTGCTCCGGTAGAGTTTGACGAGAGTGGAGTGCGTATCCGTCCGCCATATGGATGGTTTGTTATCAGCGAAGATCAGAGTGAGCAAATAAGCCAAGGGCTTGCTCCGCTGCTCAACCCTGAGTACGCGTACGAAACTCAGCAACTCTATTTTGACGGAGAAAGCAATACTGTTTTGCTTGTTGCGGCTCCGGAGGGCGAACAACGTTTACAAGATCACGCTGACTACTATCAAAAGACGCTGGAATTACAGGAACAACGACTAGATCGATTTAGGTTTGGCGAGTATGAACTTGATCAGTTGGTTGTGGTGGAGCAGAGCATGGTTGTACTGCGATATTTGTTGCGGCATCCGGAGCACAATGAGGTAGAGATCATTTTTGCTGTGCCCTCGGCCAAGTTTGCAGATATAATTCCGGTGATAGAGAGTGTCGTTGGTTCGGCTTTACCGTTGTAGTTCGGCATTTACCCTAGCCTCCCGTAACAGTATAGACACGCCAAAGGAAATACTCACGAGGGTAGTCGCAGAGATGGTCATCATAGAAGAGGAACCTGCACCACTCATTGGTGCGCTAGAACATGGCGATAGCTCCATACATCTTGCCTGCCGAGTCTGGGTTAAGCGTGAGAACTACCTCACAGCAACGCTGCGCCTCAACGAGGCGGTAAGAATAGCGTTTGACGTGGCCAAGATCACCATTCCCTTTCCACAACGCGATGTTCATGTTTATAATCACGAATCATGAAAAGCTACGCTTCCGGTAAGATTCATGGAATAGCGAAGGATCTATGGTATGGCTGATGATGCGGTAGCGGAGGGCTGGTCCGATATGTCCGGCTCTCAGGACGTAGATGAGGCGAAGGCACTCCTACGTGGACTTGTGTACGCTGAACTGAAAGGAACGGATAAGGATTTTGCCGTTGAAGCAGGAGTTGCGGCTGCCGAGAATATCAAGTCTTTGCGACGTCTATGGAAAGATAGCGAAATTGTGGTGGCTTTTGCCTCCTTTGGCTCTGAGATCAGTACTGACGCCGTTATAGAAGCCGCACTTGAGT
>CAZQIK010000411.1:0-2591 GCA_964593085.1 uncultured Spirochaeta sp. | reverse complement strand
ACCTCAATACAGACCTGGGTTCAGGGTGCTCTCGATCATTCTGGGCGAATAGACGGCTTGCTGGTAAATGCTGGCGGTCCGCCAGCTGGCGGCTTTGACGACTTTGACGACGGCGCCTGGCAAGACGCTTTTGAACTGACCCTTATGAGCTCTGTGCGTATGATTCGCGCGGTGCTACCCCAAATGAAGAAGCAACGTTCCGGTTCCATTTTGACTATCACATCGTCCTCCGTGAAAGAACCAATCCGCATTTTGCTCCTCTCGAATGTGATGCGCTCAGGCGTTACGAGCTTGGTGAAGAGCCTTTCGTTTGAACTTGCCGAGCAAGGGATTCGTATTAACAATATTGTTCCTGGTCGAATTGACACCGGGCGGGTAAAAAAGCTTGATACCGTTGCTGCGGAGCAGAGTGGCTGTAGTTATGAAGACGCACGCATGCGTCAAGAGACTGCTATTCCTATGGGACGTTACGGTCGGACGGATGAGTTTGGACGTGCGGCAGTATTTCTGCTGTCCGAGGCTGCAAGCTACGTTACCGGTGAAACTATGATTGTTGATGGCGGCATGATGCGGACGGTGTGGTAGCGGTAGCTGTTCCGCTTACTTTTTAGCAGACTCCTTAAAAATCTCCAACGCACGTTTAACGGTCATATTTTCTATTGAGTCAGCATCGCGCTCATTCTCCGGGAGGCCTATGTTCTTGGTTCCGACCTTGATGTATGGTCCGTACTTGCCGTCATAGATCGCAATCTTGCGGTTTTTCCCTGTGGGTTCTTTACCGAGATCTTTGAGTACTTTCGAACGCCCGCCGCGGCCTTTTTTTTCCTCTGCCAGCAACTCAAGGGCACGATCAAGGCTTACGCTGTAGACATCGTCGTCCTTCTTCAGCGAGCGATACTCGCCGTCGCACACAACATAGGGACCAAACCGCCCAGCGGCCGCAATCACGTCTTTACCTGAATCCGGATGTGTGCCCAGGGTTCGTGGCAGACTTAGCAAGCGCAATGCTTGTTCAAGGGTGATTTCACGGGGGTTGAGTTCCTTGGGGACACTTGCTCGTTTAGGCTTGGGTTCTTCATCGGTTTTGTCGCCCAGCTGCACGTAAGGCCCGTAGCGCCCAACTAAGCAGTAGACCGGTAGCTCGGTCTCCGGATCATGACCAATGGGGCTGGGCCCGTTTTTTTGTAGCTCAATAAGGTCGTGAATATCTTGTTCGGTTAAGTCTGCGGGGGCAATCTCTTCAGGAATCGAGGCGTGGACCGGTTCACCCGCGGTATCATTGTGAACGATATACGGACCATAGCGCCCGATCTTGACCTCGGTACCGCTCTCGAGCTGTGGGAGGCGGATCGTGCGGGATTCTTCCGGCTTAATCTTACCCTCGCGGTGCTCAACTGTAGACTTAAGACCGTCCTCGCCAAGGTAGAAATCGCGTAGATAGTGTAAATGGTCGCGCCGACCTACCGCAATTTCGTCCAGTGCTGTTTCCATATCGGATGTGAAACTGTACTTAATGAGGTACTCAAAGTGATGCTCCAGGAGCTGAGTTACCCCCATTCCGGTATAGGTGGGAACGAGTTGTGCGCCCTGCTTGCGAATATAGCCACGTTCCAGGATGGTGGTGATGATACCCGCGTAGGTTGAGGGACGACCAATACCCTCTTTCTCAAGCCGTTGAACCAGCGACGCTTCGGTGTACCGTGGCGGGGCCTTGGTTTCGTGTGGCAAAGGTGTCAGGTTGTCGGGTGCAAGCTTGTCACCTTCCTGCAACTCTGGAAGCAGGACCTCACGGTCCTCTATCGCTGCTTCGGGGTCGTCCGAGCCTTCAACATAGACACGTAAAAAACCAGGGAAGAGAATCCGGGTCCCGTTTGCTGTGAATGCACACTCGCCCGCCTGTATCCGCACGTTGAGTGAAGATTTCTTGGCTTCCGCCATTTGTGAGGCCATAGTCCGTTTCCAGATGAGCTCGTACAGCGCCTTCTCTTTGCCCTCAAGACCGGTTTCGTCTGGGCGGCGGAACTCAGATCCTGCAGGGCGAATAGCCTCGTGTGCTTCCTGCGCCGACCCGGATTTGGAACTAAACTGCCGCGGCTCGGGCGAGAGATACTCCTTACCATAGTCGCGTTCAACGCCGCCACGTGCTGCGCTGATGGCCTCAGAGGACAACTGAGGGCTGTCGGTACGCATATAGGTGATGAGTCCCTCTTCATATAGCCTTTGAGCAGTACGCATGGCTTCACGGGCCGACAAGCCTAGTTTTCGGTTGGCTTCTTGCTGCAGGGTAGACGTTATAAAGGGGGCGGCGGGCCGTGAGACGGACTGTTTTTCGTTCACCGCCTCAACGTGCCATTCTGCGTTCTTTAGCTGCTCAGATAGACGCCGCGTTTCAGCTTCATCCAAGACTCGTACATCGCGCCCTTCAATAATCTTACCGGTCGACTCGTCAAAGTCTTTACCGCCAGCTACTCGCATGCCTGCTACAGCGGTAAGACGGGCTTCAAAACGGCCATTTTTAGGAGCCGGGGCATTGCCCCCGGAGCTTGCTGCGACAGTGCCGGTATCTTTACTGAGCTCAGCCTTGAGGTCCC
>CAZQIK010000410.1:0-2591 GCA_964593085.1 uncultured Spirochaeta sp. | reverse complement strand
CCACCGAGATCTACACTCTTTCCCTACACGACGCTCTTCCGATCTGCTGGTGAAGCCTCCGTCCTGCGGGGTGTGTACACCCATGTTTTGCAACCAGCGCAGAACGAGCTGGGCAGGCTGTGGGAAATCGGTAAGCTGACCCCAGCTGAGGAGCACCTCGGCACAGCCATCACGCAGGAAGTCATATCTGGGATCGACCACCGCCTTTTTCGGACAGTACGGGTGGGGAAAGGCTTTGTTGGTGCCGACTCCTACACCGTTGATGCCGACCATGCCGTACTCTGTGCCGAATTGGCATTGGCCGCCTTAGCCTCGAGGTCGACATCAAATCCAGAAGACTGGCCCTCGACCCCGACAAGCCAGGAGCCTTATTGCCCTGCCAATATCCTTTCCTGCCTCGTATAGGTATTTTGTCTAAACAACGGGAGTAACACAGGTGCAGGATATTAGAAGCGAGCTACTTACATGGGTAAAAGATGACCGAACACCCATAGCCTTGGCAACAGTTATTGAACTTGAGGGGTCTGGGTTGCGTAAACCCGGTGCTACGCTGGCAATTGCTGCCGACGGGGAAGTCATCGGTTCGATAAGCGGCGGGTGTGTAGAGCCCCAGGTACTGGAGAAAGCGGAAGCGCTTATTCGAGATGAGATTGGTAGCAAACAGTCGACCCTTATTCGTTTAGAAGCAGATGACGACCCCCTGCACAATCCCCTAGCCCCGTGTTCGACCGCCTTAGAGATCGCACTAAGTCTGCTCGACACAGAGGTGCTAGAACACGTTAATAAAGCCTGTGCCGAGCGCAGTCCATTCGTATGGGGCATTGTTCTAGCAACAGAAAGTAGCTCCGCCAGCAATCTCGATCGTAGCGGAGATATCGACACACATATCCTTTTTGGCTATCACCCTGAAACACATGAGGTCTACGGGCAGGCCGCCCGTCAGGAGCAACTATTTCGTGGACCTGAGTGGCGTGGTAAGTTGAACGGGCTGAAACTGCCTACCATCTTTTCGTTGGCTGGCCGCCGGATCTTTGCCTGTCCCGTGACCCCTCGCCCGCGGCTGATAATTATTGGTGCCTCACACATAGCTCAACACCTTGCAGCCTTTGCAACCACGCTTGACTACGAGGTAATAGTCGGTGACCCTCGCGAACGCTTTCTTAGCCGTGAAAGATTTCCGGAGAGTGTAACGCTGCACTCGGGGCGAGTAGACCGGCTGCTGCATGCGATAACTCTTGACCACACGACCGCAGTTGCAGTTGTCAGCCATGATGATAAAATAGACGATGTCGCACTTGCCGTAGCTGTCAACTCACCGGCTTTTTATATAGGCGCCCTCGGTAGTAGTACAACACAGAAAGCTCGCCGACAAAGGCTCGTAGCCGACGGTCTGAGTACTGGAGCACTAGATCGCATCCACGGTCCCATAGGGCTCGGTATTAAGGCTCGTGAACCAGCAGAAATTGCGATTGCCATCCTTGCCGAGATTGTTGCCACCTACAGAGCAGAAAGTTATGACGCGCCGTAGCTTTACAACGCTCCTTCGAACAATTTTTATCATTCCTGTGGTGGGGCTGCTGTCAGGCTGTTATCTTACTACTCAAGCTGTCTACTTTCTCGGTGATCAAATTCGAGCCCGGCCGGTGCTTCGTGTTGAGACGGACCATAAAACAACCGCAGAAACGCGCGAGTTCATAGCCCTTGTTCGTGATATTCTGGAATTTGCCGTACAGGAGATAGGCTTAGACCGTGGGAGGAATTTTACCAGATATATTGCCACGGAACGCAGCAACGTAGCCTATGTTGTATCGGCAACCAAAGAGCTTTCGTTCCAGACCTACCGCCGCCGATTTCCTTTTGTTGGTGAGGTGCCGTACTTGGGGTTTTATCGCCGCCCGGCAGCCGATAGGTTGGGCGCAGAGCTCATAGGCCAAGGCTACGACGTATGGATCCGTGGCGTTGGTGCTTTCAGCACGCTAGGGTATTTCTCGGACCCGCTCTATTCCTACATGGCCGACTACCCTCTCCACCGGCTCGCCAATATTCTCATTCATGAGCTGGCTCATGCCACACTCTGGATTCCTGATGATGTCGAATTTAACGAACAGTACGCCACTATTATTGGTGATGAAGGTGCGCGTGCATACATTAGGTCCAGACATGGTGTTGAGTCCGAACAGTATCGACTGTTAGAGGATACAGCGGCCGACTCAGTGGTCTATCGAGCGGACATGCTGGAACTACGTTCACGTCTTGCCGAGCTCTATGCCACCAATCTACATGAAGAAACAAAACGGCAGGCAAAGCAACAATTAATAACTAATCATCAAAACGCGTTTGCCACAACCTATGACGAGCGGTTCCAAACCGAAGGCTACAGACGATATCCTGAGCTGGAGGTGAACAATGCCTACCTATCACTCTTTGACCTGTATACCCGCGACCTCTCGTCTTTCTACCGCCTCTACGAGTCACTTGGATGTGACCTCGCCGCGTTTGTAGACGCTTTCCGCGAGTTACCATCCAGCGAACTAACTCCCGGTGACTACCTTCAAACCCTCATAGTACGCTAACCTGCACCTCATTGCCGC
>CAZQIK010000409.1:0-2592 GCA_964593085.1 uncultured Spirochaeta sp. | reverse complement strand
GAGGCTTCAGTATGAGTGCGGAGAAAGCCATGAGCGCGGAAAAGGCCGAGGTTGATTTCAATGTCGCCGAGATTAATAAAGACTACGAGCGACTCTACGGTTTCCACACGAATACCGACTATCTCAAAAACAGTAAGCGGGGCGTAAGTCCGGACATCATCCGTGAGATCTCAAAAATTAAGGACGAACCAGAGTGGATGCTGAAGTTCCGACTGGATTCACTAGATATATTTAATAGCATGCCTGATCCCACCTGGATGGATGGGAGTGTGTTTGACGAAATTAATTACGAGGACTTGTACTACTACGCCAGTGCCGGTGACAAGAAATATAACGACTGGGAAGATGTTCCCGAGGATATTAAAGACACCTTTGAACGACTTGGCGTGCCTGAGGCCGAGCGCAAGTTTCTTGCCGGTGTGTCGGCGCAGTTTGAATCGGAGGTGGTATATCACCATCTGCAGGAAGAGCTGGAGAAGAAGGGTGTTATCTTTCTAGATTTCGACAGCGGCATTCAGAAACATGGTGACCTCATTCGTCAGTACATTGGGAAGCTGGTGCCACAGGGCGACAACAAGTTTGCTGCGCTGAACTCCGCATGTTGGTCCGGCGGCAGTTTTGTGTACATTCCTCCCGGTGTAAAAGTCGATATCCCACTGCAGGCGTACTTCCGCATAAATGCAGAGAGCATCGGGCAGTTTGAACGCACCATTATCATAGCTGACAAGGGTGCTTCGGTCCATTACATAGAGGGGTGTACCGCTCCGACCTACTCGAAAACCGCCTTCCATACCGGTGTCATTGAGTTGTTTGCCGAGGAGGACGCCTACCTGCGCTACACCACTATACAGAACTGGTCTACCAACGTGCTTAACCTGGTAACGCAACGCGCAATTGCAAAAAAGAACTCTACGGTTGAGTGGATGGACGGCAACTTAGGGGCAAAAACTACTATGAAGTATCCGGCGGTATTTCTTGCCGAGCCGGGCGCCCGTGGGCGAGTGGTGTCTATTGGTTACGCCAATAAGGGACAGCGCCAAGATGCTGGCGCTAAAATGATTCATGGCGCACCGCATACAACCAGCTCCATTACTGCTAAGTCCATTAGCCAGAATGGTGGCCGCAGTTCATATCGCGGCCTCATAAAGGTAAATAAAGGGGCCTCACACGTGAAGACCGACGTTGAGTGTGACGCCTTGCTCTTAGATGACTTTTCGGAGTCCGATACGTATCCAACTATTGATGTGCGCGAGCGCAAAGATGTGAGCGTGATGCACGAGGCAACCGTTGGGAAGGTCAGCGATGAGACTATCTACTACCTCAAGAGCCGCGGAATCAAGGAAGAAGATGCGTTGCTGATGGTAGTGAACGGCTTTATTCAAGAGTTCACCAGGGAGCTCCCTATGGAGTACGCGGTTGAGCTTAATCGTCTTATTGCATTGGAAATGGAAGGATCAATCGGGTAATCGGCTATGATACAAAGTCTACAACAGAAAAAACTGAACGAGCTGGACGCGATTGAGCTTCTGCGAGAACTCAAGAAAGCGGATGCTTCGCACTACGTTTCTCAGGAGCGTATGGGGCATGTAGAGCGGGCACTCGAGCTGCCGCTACCGGGAGCACCTGACGAGGCCTGGCGCCGAGTGCCTCTGGATGATCTAAAGTTTGACGAGCGCCCAATTGTTTCACCACTGCTTGAGACGCAGTTAGACGGCAAAATTGTTGGTACAGATGGCGGCAACGGCGCAGGGCTGCCTGCTGGCCTAAGCGTTGCGCGGGTTCCGGGCGAGCTAAACGGCCCAACCTATGACGCGTTTAAGGCCTTCCGAGAGCGGTACTCACTGCTGTATGAGCAACGCCGACGTAAAAACAAAGGCCGAGCGAACGATGTGCGCGAGAACAAGTTTCTTTCCTTTGCTGAGGCGCTTGCTGGCGATAGCTTGTTTATTCGGAGCGCGCCCGACACCCGGCATGAGTCCCCGTTGCACCTTTCGGTGCATAACACAACGGCTGGTTCGGTAGGGCCCGCAGTAGTTTGCATACATGTCTGTGAAAACTCTCGTCTTTCTGTGGTCGTTGGCTATCAAGGTAACGAGTCCGATACCGTAACTATTCCGGTCATCAAGGCGGTAGTCGCCAAAGGTGGTGAGTTGCGCATTCTACGTACGGAAAAGATTTCCGACGATAGTCATCTGTTTTCTCACGAGTTTGTCCTCATAGAGGAAGATGGAAAGCTGAACTCTGATGCAGTGTTTTTTGGCTCCAAGGCTACAGTGTTAGAAGGGTTGTACAGTCTCATGGGCCGTAATGCCAGTGCCAATGTGAGAGGCTTGGTTAGTGTTCGCGGAAACCAGTTTAGCGGACAAAAGCTAACCATGGAGCACAACGCCGAGCATACGTATAGCGACACCGTTGTCAAGACTGTACTTTACGACGCTGCACATAGTGTCTTTGCGGGTACCATTAAAATTCCTGCAGGGTCCCGTCACAGCGAGGGGTATGAGACAAACCGTAATTTGCTTCTCGGTGATGATGCGCATGCTGACTCAATTCCGCAGCTTGAAATTATTGAAAATGAGGTCAAATGTTCTC
>CAZQIK010000408.1:0-2594 GCA_964593085.1 uncultured Spirochaeta sp. | reverse complement strand
ACGACGCTCTTCCGATCTCCTTGTTTTCAATGTATTCGCGCAGCAGATCAATCTGAAACCGTTTTACTCGGTGCGTAAGGACTACGGTAGGGTCTTGCCGCAGATTGAGAAACAGAAACCCCAGCAAAAACATCGTAACAAAGGATGCCCCAAGAAGGGTCCAGCGCATGCCATCCGTCATTGCGAAGTTGCGCTCTGGCGATAGCCAGAGGTAGTCTCCGTACTGTCCTTCTTCCCGAAAGACGACATAACCCTCACTTCCCAGCTCTATGACGGGCTTCGCCGCGCTGCCTCCTCCACCAGTATTCCATGATAACTCGCGAAGCACTGCGGCTGCTTCGGGCGCATGCGAATCCATTGCATTCAGCAGAGCAGAAAGGTCGTCCACGATGCGAACCTCTTCCCCTGGACTCAATGTGCCCGCCCGAACGAGACTTGTGGATAGACCTTCTCCGTTTACGTAAACCAAGGCCGTTCCACGTGCGATATCGAACTCATCGTAAATAAGGAACCGATAGATGAACTGATTCAGTTCCGGGTCAAAGCGATACGCAAAATCAACCCCCTCCTCAAGTCCCAGATCGCCGAGGGGCACCGGCGTCTCCACCTCACTCAAAGGCGAATACTCACGACTAGTCGGGGTTCTTGACACGAGGTCCCGCTCGTAGGTACTAAACCAGAGACGTTCGCGTGCAAGGTCCACAAACCGTAGTCCTGAAAGAAAGGACATTTCCTCCCGAAGTAGACCTACCAAACGTTCCCGGGTACTTATGTCGGATGCACTTTGATTTACACGAAATACAGTTTGAAAGGCAGATTCCGAAAGAATAGCGGCGAAACGGTCCTGGTTGTGGCTATGAAATCGATCCGCATTTTCAACGCCCACATTTAGCCGACGCTCCACTGTTTGTGTAACACGAGGATCGTAAAAGTTCGTCTCTACGTAGTCAAACAGCCCGGAGAAGGCGAGGATTGAGAAAGCACTAAAAGCAATAACTGCAATAAGTAGGCTGAGGGCCGTTTTTTGAGGCGAAGTCATTATCCGGACCAACCTCTGCGGAATCTACTTGTTCTCATCAGTTCGATTATCGACACAAACAGGACAGAAATACAGTGCTACGGATCCACACATTTCCAACACGTTTAGCCTAACGTCCAGATTGACCTCCTCAAAAAGAAAGACACCTAGTATACATAGGTGTCTTTCTTGCTAATTGCGGACTAAAACAAACGAGAAGCGGTGGACTCCGCTGTATTTTACGCGTCGCTCTCGTCGGAACTATCCTCAGATTGCTGAGAGCCGTTTTTCTCCAAGCTTTCACCCTCGGCGATAGTTTCAGCCTTCGATTCCGAGACATTTTCCTCAACCGAGGCTGAGGCCGTGGTTGCTGATTCGTCTGCCAAAGTCGCCTCGGTCGCTGTGTTCGCGGAAGGTTTCGTCTCTGACTTCGTTTTATCGACCTTTGGCTTTTCAGGCTTCGCTTTTGGGCTTCCACTCTTCGACGCTTTCGCCTTCTTCTTATCAGCCGGTGCCTCCGGCTCGTTGGACACCAGCTCTAAAATGACCATTTCAGCTGCATCATTTTGGCGCATGCCAACTTTCAACATTCTTGTATAACCACCCGGTCGAGTTTCGAAACGTGGGCCCAGTTCGGTGAAGAGTTTTGCAATAATTCCCTTATCCCAGATTGACTCTGCGATTGTCCTCCGATTATGGACGCTGTCCACTTTAGCACGCGTGATCATCTTCTCTGCTGTACGACGGATGGCGCGAGCCTTAGCTTTAGTGGTCGTAATTCTCTCATAGCGGAATAGAGAAGTTACCATGTTCCGATGCAGCGCCTTCCGATGGCTTGTCTTTCGTCCTAAAGGATTAAAACCAACTTTATGCTTCATTGTCTTGCTCTTCTTCCTTCTGCTTTTTCATCCGAACCGAGTTACGAAGTTGACTATAGTCGGTCATCCCCAAACTTAGATTCCATTCCTTTAGTTTTTCTTTGATCTCAAGTAAGGATTTTTTACCAAAGTTACGAGTCTTGGAGATGTCATCTTCCGTTTTGGTAGTCAGATCTCCAATACTACGGATATTGGCATTCTTTAGACAGTTGCTCGATCGTACCGACAACTCGAGTTCCTCGACCGGTGTCTCAAGAAGTTTGCGTATTCGTTCTTCCTCTTCATCTATGTCTTCATCACTCTGAATCTGATCCTCGTCAAAATTAATGAAGATTGAAAAATGATCTTTGGCAATTTTAGCCGCCTCTGCCACCGCATTTTCTGGAGCAACCGTGCCGTCCGTCCAGAGCTCAAAAATGAGCTTGTCAAAATCTGAGCGGTGACCGACACGGGTATCCTCAACCTCATATTTGACACGACGGATAGGCGAGAAGACTGCGTCAATTGCGATAGTACCAATAACGTCGACATACTTCTCGCTGATTTCCGCGGGTACGTAACCACGCCCAAGATCAATTTGTAACTCGAGCTCAAGATGAGCTTCTGGCATTAACGTCATTATATGAACGTCTGGATTACGGACTTCTACATTCCCCGCAGCCGCAATATCCTTGCCCGTAATTTCCTTCTTACCTTTG
>CAZQIK010000407.1:0-2595 GCA_964593085.1 uncultured Spirochaeta sp. | reverse complement strand
CCCAGGCTTCAGCCACAATTCCGGCTCGCACACCAAGTTCAATTGTCAGCTCTTCCTGGCGTCCCATGCTGTCGGGCCCCATACTGTCGGGAGTAAATGGGCGTGGGCTAATCTCAATAGCTACCTGGTTACCAAGCGCCACGCTTGGCTGGGTGCTGTCAACTACAATTGGCCCTTGTTCCACTACTTCGCGCACTGCTCCGTTAAGGTAACTCACACGCAGATCAACGGTATACACACCGTCGGAAACCGGAGAGCCCGTATTATTGCGACCGCTCCAGCTGTAACTGTCGAACGCTGTACGGCTTACTCGGCTTGCAACTACTCGACCTTGGGCATCACTCACCTCAAGCCGCATTTCTTCAATGAGGTCCGCAGCTTCATACTCAATTTGCATTGGAACTACGGAATCTCCGGCTTCGGCTCTCGTAGAGATCTGGAATGCTTCAGGCTGCTCGTCCATTTCGGTGTCACCCATTTGCAGAGCTACCGAAGGATCGCGCGTATCTTTTTCTACGCGTACAGTGTTAGAACGACCGGTGTTCCCGGCTCGGTCTGTGGCAACTAAGTACAGCTCATACACGGCGTCAGGGGCTTCCCGCCCGTCAAGATCACGGCCATCCCACTCGACTGTGAATGGGAGTGACAGCTCACCAAAATCAGATCGCGACATTCGCATGTACTCTTCACCGTTGATATCTAAGACGGCTTCCCAGTCCTGCTCGTTGTCGGCGTCTACCGTGAACTCAACTCGGTCGCGAGTCTCACCACCAAAGGCCACTCGCTCTCTATCAACTGCTGGCGCGGGCAGAGTGTCGTAGCTGATCTCTGCCTGAGGCGCGGTGGTATCAAGCAGGAAGGATACCGGAACGGCCTCGGCAACATACCCCGTATCATACACAACCGTGAAGCTTGCCTCGTAGGCGCCGTCAGGTAATACCGTACCTGCCGCTGACCTACCATCAAATACAATCTCGGCGGGGACGGGAGACAGGCCGGTAAGGCTCTGCAGTACTACTCCCGGTGCGCCTTGCTCGGCTATATGCAGGTGCCACTGCAGAACACCTGCAGTATCAAAAACCTCTGCATAGAAACTTAAGGTGTCTTGCACACCATTATTGTTTGGTGAGAAGGCATCGACTTGATCTCCAAGACTGAGTTCGACATCACCAGCACTCAGGCTTAACTCAATAGGATATTCGAGGGCCTCTCTGGTGACGTTGCCAGCGCGATCTCGACCCACAAGCTCGTAGCTGTACTGACCTTCAGGAGCAAGCTCACCCAAGTTAGGGTGACCTTCTCTATTAATAGTTCCGTCCCATGCAACCTCGGGCGCCGGGGCTTGGTCCTGAGTTCTGTTGCGTGGGTCGGCGTTGCGCTGCGTCCACTGCCAGACAGTCTCGCCCTCAGAATCTTGTATGGTTCCCTGCCAGTCATGTTCTCGCGAACCTTCTTGGTTAATGATGAACTCGGTTCGTGCACTGTTAGGAATAGGCGCAAAACGCCGATGCATTGACTCGAGCATGTTCACGTGCGGTGGTGTGTTATCTACGGTAACTGCGAAAGGCGGAGTGGACGCGGTATTGCCGTCATAGTCGGCAATCACTACCTGGTAGGTGTAGTCGTCATCAGGCACATGCTCACCGTCCGGTCCTAGCTCGGAGTCCAAGTAGGTGCCGTCCCATACAAGCGTGTCCGGCAGAGGAACACTTGGCCGTTCACCGCCAAATAGACCTCCAAAGAAGCCTCTCCGCTCGGTCTCTTGTTCTACCAGTTGCCACACCAGGTCTCCTTCCGAGTCAAAGATGCTTAAGGTATAGGAAACAACGGTAGTGTCGCTGCCGGGTACTACAACTTCGGAAAAGGGGAGCACCAACTCAGGAGTGGCGGCTTCATCACCCAACGGCGCAATGTACTGCCGTGGCTGCAGCGGCATGCGAATCTCGGTGTCTACTTGCTCACCGGTGCCAGCCGCGCTGAGTGTGACCACTGCCCCCAAAAACATGAGCAGCCCAACGGCGTACTTGGTAAAACTATTTCTCATTCCTCTACTCCCGTTTATGACGGCGCATCCGATTCTTTGGTAACGCCTTGTTTGGTTATCTTTAGGCTATTTTGAGCTTTGCAGTAAAAGGTACCACGATCGCGCCAGTTCACCAACACTAAATAAGCCGAAAACCACTACTTGCTTGCTTTGAAGGCAAGCAGGGAGGCATATTGCACCCCTGAGTTAGATGACGGGTAACAACCGACCAAAAGAGCGAAAGGACAGACATGTATGAAACGTATTTATCTATTGGATGGCGGGGTCGGACAGGAAGTTTACAAGCGCGCCCACAAAACCGCCCACCCGTTGTGGTCTACCAAAGTCATGATGGATCGGCCGGATATAGTAAAAGAAGTGCATAAGGACTTCATTCGGGCAGGCGCCCGTATTATCACTATTAACAGTTACGCATGCACCCCTACGCGCCTTGAGCGAGATGGAGAGATTGAATGGTTTGAAAAGCTCCAGTTGCAGGCCATAAGAATAGCTTTGGAAGCGAGGGACGACCTGGGAGCACAAGCGGCAGATGTACAGATAGCGGGCTGCTT
>CAZQIK010000406.1:0-2599 GCA_964593085.1 uncultured Spirochaeta sp. | reverse complement strand
GTGCTAACTTTGTACGACGGGGAATCTTTCAATTCACTAATGACCAACTCTACATCATAATACTTAACCTTAACGAAAGCATTATGGACTTCTATACGATGTACACAACTATGACCGAACGCTACGGAGAGCCTGTGCGCCTTGATCCAAGCCATGTTGTTTGGGAAGATGAGTTCACCCGGATATCGCTTGAGCGGCCGCTTACTATCAAGTACCTTGATATTGAAAGCTTTGACACGCTGCGGCAGGCCGGGGAAATTGAACAGTCGCTCCGGACTTTGAGTCGCGAGTCATTTCTTGAGGAGTTTTAGGTGTTGCGATGTCGCAATTTCGCTTACGGTTTTCTGCTTGTATATGCCAGTTTGGCTTTTCCTGCCTGCTCATCTACGGCTGAGAATGGCTATTACCTTGAGGTAGGCGAACAACGGCTTCAGATTGAGATTGCGGCAACGCCAGAAGCTCGTTCACGTGGGCTTATGTATCGCGAGTCCTTAGCCGAGGACGCTGGAATGTTATTTGTGTTTCCTGACGACCGGAAGCGTAGTTTCTGGATGAAGAATACATCGATCCCACTTTCTATTGCATACATACGGCACGATGGGACTATTTCAGAAATTCTCGATATGCAACCATATTCGCTTGACCCGGTGCCTTCCCAGCGTCGCGTTAGGTACGCGCTGGAGGTTAACCAAGGGTGGTTCGAGCGTAAAGGCGTACGCGCTGGTATGCGAGTTGGTCTACCGGGGGAGCTTCCAACCGCACGGTAGAAGCAGCTGTCGACCGGCCCTACGTGTCATTGCTGCCGTGTGCCAGCTCGTCGAGTTCCGGGAACAACTCCAACACAGGTTTTTCTTCCTCTGAAGCTGGTTTGGTGACCAGAATCTCGACCCGCTTTTCAATTTTTGCAAGATCTTTCTCTAAACCACGCGCAAGATTAATACCTGTTTCAAACTCCTTGACTGCATCATCAAGCGGCAGCTCGCCAGAGCGCATACGCGAGGCAATCTCTTCCAATTCCTCTAGTCGTTCCTCAAAGTTCTTCATTGTGGAACTTCTCCTTTTCGGGGATGTTGTATTTCGGATTCGCTATTTTTGCTTGGGAGGTTTGAAATTTCCAGCACTTCGGTGCGTAGCAATCCTTCTGCCGGTTGCACATCGAGTTGTGTTCCCGGTTTCACATCGGCTGCCGAACGTAGCACGCTTTTCGTGTTCGCCTCTACCACTCGTACAATCGAGTATCCACGGCCAAGGACTTCAAAAGGAGAACACGCGGCAAGCTCACGCTCTGCAAGATTGTGTCGGTTTCGTCCTGCGTTCAGGATATCGGTAACTCCACGAACCAGATCGTCCTTGGCGTCGTCGAGGCGCTGTAAATATGGTTGGCTGAGTATCCGAAACTGTTGTTCAAGTTCAGTTCCTGAAAAACGTCGGAGCAAGAGTTGAGCACGAGACAACCGCGCGGTAAAGGCGTGAATGAGCGTTCGAGCGGTTTCGAGTACATGGCGATGTAGATCTTCGCGCTGTGCTGTTACAATCTCGGCAGCCGCCGAGGGAGTAGGGGCACGGTAGTCTGCCGCAAGGTCACACAGAGCGGTGTCTATCTCGTGGCCAACCGCGGATATCACCGGCGTCTCTGAGTCCGCAACTGCCCGAACGACACGCTCTTCTGAAAAAGCCAGCAGATCTTCTATGGAGCCCCCTCCGCGGGTAACAATGATAACTTCACCTAAACGATGGCGGTCGGCGTAATGCACAGCTGCCGCAATGTCGGCCGCAGCGGCATCACCCTGTACCACGGTTGGGACTATGATGACGTGGAGTCCTGCGTTGCGGCGACCAACAACCTGTAAAAAATCCCGTAGTGCTGCGCCGGTAGCCGAAGTGACAACTGCAACCTTGGTAGGAAAAACCGGTAGCTTTTTTTTGCGGTTGGCATCAAATAGCCCTTCGATCGCCAGCGCTTGCTTTCGTTCTTCAAGCATTTGGAGTAAACGGCCGATGCCGCTGCGTTGCATAGCGGTGCAGATAATTTGGTAATTTCCACGCTTGGCATATACTGTCACGCGGCCATGTACCGTGACCATCTGGCCGTCAGCTGGTTTGAAACTCAAACGTACGGCGTCACCACGGAACATTACTGCTTGAATTTGTGAGTCTTCATCTTTAAGCGTGAAATACAAATGCCCGGAGCCAGCTGGCCTAAAGTTAGAGACCTCACCTTCAACCGCCACCTCGCCAAGTGAACTTTCCAAGGTAGTTTTTATTACGCCAGTTATTTGAGATACGCTGAGAGGTTTCATTCCTTGCATTGTTTGCAGCTTAACCTGTTACCATGATAAACTCAATGAGATTTCGGCCAGCACGATTTCGGCCTGCCAGTTGGAGTACCAATGATGTTATGTGTCAATGCCGTTCACTGCACGCGCTACCTTTTTGCTGAACTGCCAAACGGCAAGAGCGCCTGGGATATTCTTCTTGAGCGTATTCGGCGAATACAACACAGCGATATAGGGCCAGAAACACCGGTGCTGCTGCTGGCACCTGAAGGACTGATTGAGAAGATACCGAGTACATGGGATGTCGAAACACGTGCAGCATG
>CAZQIK010000405.1:0-2623 GCA_964593085.1 uncultured Spirochaeta sp. | reverse complement strand
CATCGCCGAGCCCGTGGTCGACCCCGACCGCTACCGGCCGCACGGGGTGTTTCTGGAGTGGGAGGGGTGAGCAAATCGGATACGAGTAAAGAAGATCACAATGCTCTGATCCGCTCAAGCACCTCTCCGTAACTGCTGGCTGCGTCCGTGTTAATAAGAAGGAGAGACTTCGCGCCGAACGAGTAGTTCGCATTTTCAACCTCAACGTCGTCGCCGTAGGTCTCTAGAAAGCGTTGTCCTACCTCAATTCCTTCTCCACCTGTTTCTATTCCCTTTTCTTCAACTGCCTGCCTGACGCTGTTAACCAGCCAGTTTCTGATACGTCTGGATGCTTCGTCGTTGTATTGATCGGCATCGGGGTGAATAGGGGTACCAATCAAGTGAGAATGGAGCAATGCACCGAAACTACAAATGCTATTAGCACGGCAAGCCTCTGCGTATCCGTGTTGTTCGTTGTAAAGGTTGGGGTCAGAGACAATAAGACGACCGCCATGGCGATTTGCGTAATTAAATGTTGGCTGCAAACTGCTCGCACGGGTGTAATACAAGTTGTAATCGCTGTTAGCGCTGCGCCTGAAGAAAAATCCGAATGAGCCAACAGATGGGAGCACGGCGTCATGAAGAAGGCCGCGGGGAGGAGAAAACGTGCTGTAGGCCCCACTGATCTGAGGCCTTCTAGAGAGAAGGTCCCACTGCTCCAAGTTTCCTTTAAACCACGGTAGATCGCTGAGATCGGGAGAGCGCCAATTTCGCTCGGACTTTGCCTGGAACAGTGTAAGACGTATGGAAGGAGTGTCTCGCGTTGTGAAAACAACGATTAGCAGGTCGGCAAGCTCACATTTTGGATTAGGGCGGGTCCAGTTGTAAGACGCATGAGCAGGCGGAGTGAACTCAACCTGTGACACACTGCCATGATATTCTTCTACTTCAGCATATCGGCTGAAGTGGCGAATTGCAGTCTGGAGAGTTCTGAATAGCGGTACTTCTCTTGGGGGAGCTCCGTACGTTTCATTCCGGAAAAAGTAGTCGAGCAATATGCCAAAATTGTACGAGTCCTGATCGATTCTGGATGTAAGATCCGATGGCCATGAGGGCTTATCATGATCAAGTATAAGCACTTTTAAGAACTGTTTTGGTGTTGATCCATACGCAGTATACTTTTACCCCCGAGTAGACGCTTGGTTTTGAAAGTATAGGCTTTGTCAATTAGTTCGAAAGTGAAGGTACGTCTACTGAGCCGGGTTGACACTATCCGCCTCCATCCCCTCAGATGTTTAGTGGACGAAATAACTCTCCGCTAATGAGCAAACGAAAGGCTTTCCAGACGGATCAGCTACACGTATGCGTACAGAATTTGAGACCAAGCGCATTCTTATCTGGGGGAAGACGTACCCAGAACTCAGTCAAACATATGGTGAGACCGTATGCACTGCTGGGTGTTTAGAGAGCGGGCGACCAGTTCGGATTTATCCGGTTCCTTTCCGACTCTTAGGAGATTACGAACAGTACCGATTGTACCAGTGGATCAGAGCTCCGATAAAAAAGAGCGATGACGATCCGCGCCCCGAGAGCTACCGGATTGACGTGGATGCAATCGAATTGGGACACGTCGTCACTACAGACCCAGGATGGATGGTGCGTCGGCAGATTATCGAGAAGGCCGACACTTGGCACTTTGACTCCGTACGTACGCTTAAAAACGCACAGCAGCAAAGCGGTCGATCTCTGGGAGTGGTTCCTGTAGCGAAAGTCAACCGAGTCTACATAGAGGAAAGAGGCTCGGATAAAGAGACAGAGCACATGCAGAAACTACAGGCGATTCAGGCCCAGACCGACCTGTTTCGAGAGGAAACACCGCCACATCTGCAATTCCAGAAACACCGTGTCCGTGTGGAGTGGGTGTGCGGAGCACCGGGGAAGCCCCATCCCGATTGTACGGGGCACGACATGACCATCCTGGACTGGGGCCTGGCAGAACTTGCACGCCGGGAAGGTCCCAAGAAAGCGAAGCAAAAGATGGAATCGATCTCCAACACCCGAAGATACGACCTCAAGTTTTTTCTCGGGAATATGTTGGCGTACCCGAGTTCTTTCACGATTGTAGGACTCTGGTATCCAAAACGGCAAGATTTCGTTGAACGGAGCGCACCTTTATTCGATTAGGAGGTGACGGCATTTGTCGCAACAAGCTTAAAACGAACAACAGCGACCTCATGCGACGGAGAAAGACCGATTAGCTCGTAGAAGTCTTCAAGGTCATCCACCATCCCACCTTCGGCCTCAAGGTCTTCTTCCGGCATCGCCTTGAGAGCTTCCCAGTACGGACGTTCGACAAGACGGATCTCTGCGATCTTTTGGCCGCCAGCAATCGGGATTCGGTCATATGCATCGTGCACATGCTTGCCCTCATCGTACCAGCGCTGCCAGTTTGCCATGTGGCTTTGTTTCCAATCGCGGCGGGTTACGCTCTTTTGTCCTCTCAGCAATGCATCGGAAGTAAGTGAGAACGTGATGATGGCCATTGCAGGTCTCCAGACATTATCCGCTTTGAATCGAAAGCTGACGCTACTAAACCTAGACGTAGGTTTCCACGAAGTCTTTAAAGATTCGATACAATGGGAGG
>CAZQIK010000404.1:0-2635 GCA_964593085.1 uncultured Spirochaeta sp. | reverse complement strand
GCCAATAACCTAGCCAATGTGGACACTGCCGCCTACAAGCGGGATCAGTCGGTGCACAAAGCGTTTCCTGAACTTCTTATACGCCGCATGACCGACGACGGAGTGCAGCGCGTGCCGTTCATGCGTCCTATAGGCTCGGTCGACAGCGCGCCGGTCGTGGGAAGGCTGGGAACCGGGGTAGAGCAGAACGAAGTGTATACCGTGTACAGTCAGGGATCGTTGAAAGAAAGTACAAACGATTTTGACCTAGCCCTGAATGGTTCCGGTTTCTTTGTTGTGGACACGCCGTACGGGGAACGGCTGACACGCAACGGTTCCTTCATAATAGGCCAGGAAGGGCTCCTATTAACACAGGAAGGCTTTCCGGTGCTGGGTGAGAACGGGCCCATTGAACTCAAACTCAACAATTTCAGAGTTGAAAAGGACGGACGCATTTTCCATAACCCGCGCTATGCCGACGACCCAAATCGTCTCGTGACCATGCGTGAGAATGAATGGGAGGAGATGGAGGAGCTGGACCAGCTACGCCTAGTGGACGTACGCCGCCCGCGACATCTGCGTAAACAAGGCAACAGCCTGTACAACTCAACATGGGAGAGCGGGGATCCGCAGGCTCTGGAAGGTGATCTACGACCGCAGGTTTTGCAAGGATACATCGAGACATCAAACGTGAATCCTGTTACCGAGATGGTTGAAATGATTGCGGTTAACCGCGCTTACGAGTCCAATCAGAAAGTAATTGATGCACAAGACCAAAGCACCGGCAAGCTTCTTAATGAAGCCTTGCGAATGTAAGGAGTAAGAACACATGATGCGTGCGTTATGGACCGGCGCCTCCGGGATGACTGGCCAGCAGTTCAATATTGATACAGTTGCTAATAATCTGAGTAACGTGAACACTACCGGCTTCAAAAAGAACCGGGCCGACTTTCAGGATCTTATTTATCAAACAGTTCGAACTGCAGGCACGCCAGCAACCGAGGAGACTTTAGTTCCGGTGGGGGTGCAGGTTGGGCACGGTGCACGAGTGGCTGGCACACAGAAGATGTTTTCTCAGGGCTCGCTGAAATATACCGAAAACCCTGGTGATATTGCAATTGAAGGTGAAGGCTTCTTTCGAGTGATGATGTATGACGGCAGCTTGGCCTATACGCGTGACGGCGCATTTAAGATCGACGCGGAGGGGCAACTGGTTACGTCGGATGGGTACCGTGTTATGCCCGAGATCATTCTACCGGAAGGGTTTCTGCAGAATACGCTCAATATAACCGAGGACGGACGCGTTTTCGTAGAGATGCCGGATATGGACGACCCAATTGAGGTCGGCCGGATGGAGCTGTACCGTTTTGTAAACCCGGCTGGACTGCAGGCGGTAGGAGAGAATGTCTTTAAGGTCTCTGGGGCCTCCGGAGATGCAATTGCAGGCGTACCGGGTTTTGACGGTATGGGCAGGACGCACCACAAGTTCTTGGAGACCTCGAATGTCGACGCCGTTGAAGAAATGGTCAACATGATTGTGGCTCAGCGTGCGTACGAAATGAACTCTCGTACCATTCAAACCACTGACTCTATGCTGGGCATTGCAAACAGTCTGAAACGGTAAATGACTACATCATGGGCAAGGAATAAAAGATGGATGTACTGAACAGCAACATGTCTCGTTTTCACACTGCACAGACTGCCGCAACCGCTAACACCCCGACTATACGAGGTAATGAAGAACGCGAGCATTTGATAGAGGTAACCCAGCAATTCGAAGCGATGTTTGTGAAGCAGATGCTGGATTCCATGCGCGCGAGCCGTGATATCGAGAGTGACTTCCTGCACGGTGGATTTGCCGAGGAAGTTTTTGACGACATGCTCTATAGTGAGTACGCCAAAAAAATGGCAGCAGGTGGCGATTTTGGGATTGCAGAGCTGCTGCAGCAACAGTTTGGGGTAGAATAACCGTATCTCTTCGTCTGGCTATCGTATAAAAAAGTGGACACTAAAGTGCTTCCCCCACCATTCTCAAGACAGCTGAATTATAAGTTTATCTCATGTAATGAATTACAGCGGACGATTGTTGATCTCATGGTTGGCACGCTAATTGCAAAGTATGCAGTAGGAGTTTACCATGACGAAACGACAGGCCGTGCCGACCGAGCGAGACGATTTGCTACGGTCCTACTTCGACCAGATCAAGAAAACCCCTCTGCTCAGCTTCGAGGAAGAACTCGAGCTCTCGCGACGTATCGAGAAAAAAGATGACGCCGCGCGGAAGCAGTTGATCGAGGCAAATCTACGTTTGGTCGTGAAAATTGCAAAGGCGTACGTAACGCCGGATGTTCCCTTCCTGGACCTGGTGCAAGAAGGTAATATCGGCCTTATGAAAGCAGCCGAGAAATACAGCTATCGCAAAGAGGTGCGTTTTAGCACCTATGCGTCCTGGTGGATCAAACAGTCAATAACCCGCTCGCTCTCTAACAAACGTCGGGCAATTCGATTGCCGCATCGTAAAGAGGACGCGCTCAAGAAAATTCAGCGAAGCTTCACCGTTTTAAGTCAACGCTTATCGCGCAAACCAAGCGTTGAAGAGGTCGCGGCCGATACATCCATGGCGGTCGTGGAAGTCCAGGATATTCTAAAGATATCG
>CAZQIK010000403.1:0-2644 GCA_964593085.1 uncultured Spirochaeta sp. | reverse complement strand
GTGTCCGAGTAGCCGAACTGATCGCCGAGCCCAAAAATCGCCACCTTTTTCTTGTTCAGATCAATCCCGTCAAACTTCCCGAGTGATGCCTGCCAGTCGTCTTGAAGGTCGCCAGCCCCCCATGTCGAAACGCCCAGAATCAAGTGTGCGTATGCTGCAATCTCTTTTGCAGTTACTTCTGCAATGTCGCGCGGCTGGTCTGCAGTGTCGCCGAAAGCTTGGTGGATTTGCCGGGCGGCATCCTCGGTATTTCCGGTTGTCGAACCAAATAAAATTCCTATGGACATGGAAAGCTCCTTGTAACCTGATGGTTTCGTGTGCCGGACGCTCGATGTTTCCCACAGCGTCCCACGTACCATACTTTGGCAGTCCTAAGTTTATTTGTCAAGTCGTATTTTTGCACACCAAGTCTCTCGTGCGACTTTAGGCACGGCAGACATAGGCAGCAATGCGGCAATAGTGGCGATGCTCGCGAAAAAATCGTCGAAGTTCGCCTGTGCGGGAGCGGTAGCAGGGGTCACACAGCAAGGCGTATACGCGGGAAAGAACACCGCGGAGTCCTATATCGCACATGGTACACAAAGGATTGAGAATATCCGGCCGGCTAAGTCCGTACTCCATGACCGTCAACCCACACTTTTCAATGGTCTGAAAGAGCTCATCAGCGCGGGCAGGCTCTATAGACCGCCCAAGAAGCGACCGAAGTGCCGTACGGGTGTGGGTCGCCTGTTCATGCGATATGCCGGGGGCTAACACTAAATCCTGAACAAGGAGCGTGCCGCTGGCTTTCAGGAGCCGGTGCGCCTCACCGAGAATATGCTTCTGATGCAGGTGGGGTTGGAGACTCAGCACCCCAAAGGCGTACACCAACCGAGCTTGGTTCCCCCGTAGTCCGGAATCAAGAGGGTCGGCAACAATAACCCGAAAACGAGGCCCTTGTTCCTGTTGGTACGTAGCCGAACGGACAAGGCGCAAAGGATTCTTATCCAGAAAGCTCAGCTCGGGCAGAGCCTGCGCGTAGAGGTTGCCTCCATGCATGGTAGGCGAGAACTTGACAACAGTATCATTGCACCCCAAGTAGATGCGTCCAAGTAGTCGGCGTGAACACGCAACAACTCGGGGCGAGAGATCATTCATAATCAACCAGATTTTCCTTGCTTTAAGAGGTACGCACGGCATTTCCGCACGACGAACAAGGAAATTATAAGTTAATTAGCTCAAACTAACAAGACCCAATGTGGCCTTACCTCGAAAGAGGCTTTCCTCTACAAACGCTCGTTTAAAGATGTGTAACAATTTCCTTTTTATCGAGATCCTTACTTGACAGCTTTCAAACTTATGCTTTATTAATCTTAAAAGCTTAGGCTAACTAAATTTTGGAAAACTTTCGTTATTCGCCCAAAAAGAAGGGGGCATACATGAAGTATGCATTGGATGTCGCGCAGGCACCACTTGTTGCGACCAAGGATTTGAACTTTTCGTACGGCCGCGTCAAGGTCTTGCATGATGTAACGATGTCTGCCGGTTCAGGTGAAATTATTGGGCTTCTTGGGCCAAACGGTTCTGGAAAATCCACACTCCTGCGTTGTATCGCTGGCCTTTTGACACCGACCAACGGCAGCGTCCATCTGCAAGGCCACGACATACGCGCAATGCGGCGCAAACATGTAGCCGCAGCGGTGAGTTTCCTTCCCCAGGTGCATGAACAGATTCACAACCTCAGAGTAGTTGAGTTGGTAGCCCGCGGCAGACATCCCCACACTACAACCGGTTGGCACCTATCTTCCAAAGATCAAAATGCAGTCTCGGAAGCAATCGGATACATGGAGCTTTCAACGCTGCAAGATCGTTCACTCGATGCGCTCTCCGGCGGAGAGCGGCAACGAGCCTGGATCGCCATGGTGCTGGCTCAAGACACTCCGCTGGTCCTCCTCGATGAACCGGTTACCTTTCTCGACCTGCGACATCAATGGTCATTGCTCGAGGTCCTGAATGATCTCAAGCAGAGCTTAGGGAAAACGCTCATCACGGTATTTCACGACCTAAACCATGCCTTGGCTATTTGTGACCGAGTCTATGTACTCAAGACCGGAGCGGTCTACGCCCATGGTGAACCGGAAGCCGTTATCACCTCAGCCGCGCTCCAAGGAGCGTACGGCGTCTGTGCCCACATATGTCGAGTACATGAGGCCTGCCGCTCTGTGGTTGTACCTCAATGCATACAAGGAATGAGACCAAACACAGCACATCCAAGTCATGTGCTGCCCACTAATTAGGAGGATTTTTATGCGTTCGATTACAAGCTACTCTTTTCAGCTCGTTCTCACCGTGCTCATGTTAACCATTCTCATGACAGCACCACTATCCCCACTCTCTGCGCTCGGAGGACAAGAAGAATCACCGGCCGATACAAGCTCGAACGAGAGCACATCTGGCCCCCAAGAAGACGCACCGTTCCTACGAATAACCGATGATCTCGGACGCGACGTAGTGTTAAACACGGTACCTACTCGCGTGCTCGGACTTGCCCGACAGTTTATGGAAGAACTTTTCGAGCTCGGTGTAACCCCGGTTGGTCGAGTAGATGAGTACAGCAACCGTCCTGAAGGTCTTGCATTACCGAGTGTGGGCTCCCAAAGCGCGC
>CAZQIK010000402.1:0-2662 GCA_964593085.1 uncultured Spirochaeta sp. | reverse complement strand
GGGGTAGGGAGTGACCACGAGTGTACGACCTATGAAGAAGGACTTGAAAAACTTCGTGCGGGCGCCTTTCTCATGATTCGCGAGGGATCCACAACACGTGATCTGAAGGCACTGCTGCCGCTTCTGACGCCGGAGCATGCAGACCGAATTGGTTTCGTAACAGATGATCGGCTCCCGGAGGACCTGCTGAGCGAGGGTGGGGTTGATTGCTTAGTGCGCATGGCTATAGCGGCCGGAGTCGCACCGGCTCTTGCAGTGCGTGCGGCAAGCTGGAACACGGCACGGTATTTTGGGTTGCAACGTCGGGGTGCTGTGGCTCCGGGGTACTTCGCAGATATTGTGGTGCTGGAGGACCTCTCGAGCTTTCGTGCCGGAGAGGTGTTGGTCGCTGGCAAATGGGTGGCAGACAAGGGTAGTGTTATCGAGCCGGTAATAGCACCGGTGGTAAATGCCCAGGCGGTGCGGTCGACCGTCAAGGTGAATGCCATTGAGCCCGAGGCGCTGCGTATTCCGTATCCTGAATCCGCGCACGAGGCGCGGGTCATCGTTCCCATTGCCAATCAAATTTTAACTCATGAGAGGCGCATTCAACCAGTGCACATCAACGGTGAGGCGTTGCCGGATACAAGCTCCGACATCGCAAAGCTTTTCTGTGTCGAGCGACATGGCAGAAACGGAAATGTGGCTGCAGCCTTGGTGGCTGAGTTCGGGCTTCGACGTGGTGCGCTTGCAATTTCGGTGGCGCATGATCATCACAACATCATCGGAGTGGGAATATCCGACGAAGATATTCTGACGGCTGTAGCCCGACTATCTAAATTAGAGGGTGGCTTAGTGGCGGTAGAGTCCGGACAAGTCCTTGCAGCGTTGTCCTTGCCTATTGCTGGTTTGCTCAGTGAACTCAGCCTTGAAAGTGTACGTGATAAAATGCGCGAACTGGATGGCGCGGCGGCAAGTTTAGGAGTTACCATGCCTGCACCTTTTATGGCGCTGAGCTTTCTTGGTCTGCCAGTGATACCGAGTCTTAAGTTGACCGATCACGGCCTCGTAGATGTAAACGAAGGCAGAATCGTTCCGGTTGCTGTTGAGAGTCAGGCGTAAGGCAGGTGCCCACACTTATCCGTGCCACGGTCATGCACACTCCAGCGGACCCCTTTCAATCCGACGATGCATTTGAGGCATTTGCCGATGGAGCTGTGGTTTTTGAGGGGAACGCAATTTTGGCGTGTGGGGCTTACGACACCGTACGTCGGCTGTATCCTCAGGCCGAGCTGCTCGATGAACGGGGTGCGTATCTCTTGCCTGGTTTTGTCGATACGCATGTTCACTTTCCGCAACTCGGAGTCATCGGTGCTATGGGCCTGCAGTTGCTGGAGTGGCTCAAGCAGCGCACTCTTCCGGCCGAGGCGGCATTGAACAGCGTTCAAGCGGCGGAGGCAGCCGCCGAGCTCTTTTTAGAGCGCTTGGCGGCAAACGGTACGACCACGGCTATGGTATTCGGCAGCCATCTTTTTGACGCTCAGGATGCATTTTTCCGAAAGGCTTCGAGTTCCGGGTTACGGATCACCTCGGGACTGGCTTTAGGGGATAGAAATCTGATTCCCGAGCTGGAAACGAGCGTAGAGCGAGCTCGCGAGGAAAGTGAGGCGCTGATCTCTTTGTACCATGGGCTCGGCCAGCTTCGGTATGCGGTCACCCCACGCTTCTCTATTGCCTGTAGCGTTCCTTTGCTCAGCGCGTGTGGAGAACTCCTGAACAGTTCGTCTGACCTGTACTTTCAGACCCATATAAATGAGAATACCGAGGAAGTAGCTTTTGCGCAGCGTTTGTTTCCTGAAAGCCGCGACTACTTCGGTACATATGAAGCGCACGGCCTGGCCAGCAAACGCTCGGTTTTTGCCCATAACCTCCACGTCTCGGATTCAGAGCTTTCGCGCATGGCTGCGTGTGGATGCTCGGTTGCCCACTGCCCTTCTTCTAACGCCTTTCTCGGTAGCGGTGGCTTTTCTATGACTCGACACTTACAGCATGACGTGCGTTTTGGACTCGGGTGCGACGTCGGTGCTGGCTCGGGTTTTAGCTTACTCAATGAGTCGCTGCGCGCTTACGAAACGCAGATGCTGCGAGAGGACGGATATCGTTTGAGTCCAAAACACCTTTTGTATCTATCTGGGGCCGCAGGCGCCAAGGTCATGGGATTGGCGGACCGCATTGGTGATCTCTCACCTGGGAAAGAGGCTGACTTTGTGTTGATTAGACCACCGCATGACTCTACGCTCAGTGCGGTGCTACATGAACTGCTCGAGAGGACCAACTGCTGCGAGGCCACGCTGGGGGTGCTTTTCACCCTGGCGCGTGAGGAGAGTGTCGTAGCAACCTACGTCTCCGGTAGACGCATCTACGCGCATAACCAGCACTAACTCAGTCCTCCAACCGTGAGGTTATGAATAGTCTGACGCAGCTCCTGTATCTCCTGTTTCTGAGCAGCCATCACCTCGAGAAGCTCTTCCGGTCTCAGATCAGCCGTTTCACTTGTCGCTTCAGGGTCACCGTCCGACTCCAGCTCGATTCCCGCTAACTCAAACGAATCTTCATATATCTCTAAGTCTAGCGGCATGTGCGGGAATTCCGGCACATGCCGCAGATCGGAAGAGCACACGTC
>CAZQIK010000401.1:0-2663 GCA_964593085.1 uncultured Spirochaeta sp. | reverse complement strand
GGATCAGTATGGGTACGATTCGCTATCCCAAAGAGCTGCGCGATTCTCTGCCGGATAGACCCTATATGCTTGATGAGTTTGTGCCAGCCCGTGACGGAAAGTACCGGTATCTACAACGTGAGCGTGTTGCTATCTATCGGACCATGCTCAAGCAGTTGCGCGCTGGCACCTCTGCACCTGTCTATCTGTGTATGGAGAGTGCCGTAGTATGGCGGAGGGTTTTCGGAAGCGAAGCTCGGCAGCTTCCGGAGCTCAGCAGTCTTTTTGATCCGGTAGAACTGCCACGTGTCGGTGAGGCGCAGTAAGGCGCGAATTCCGACAGCAGATAACGAGTATGCACAAATTTAGGAGGTGGCGGGAATGTCTCACATACTACGTGCGGCTACACGAGTCTCACGATGCCAATTTCCTATGCAATTCCTTCTCAGTTTTTTAGCTGTACTTGTATTGGCTGGCGTTTTTGCGGGGCCGTTAGGAGGGCAGCAAGCAGTTGAAAAGGGATCTCACGCGGTTCTGGGGCACCTTGTTGAGTGGCCTGGTGCAGCCCCTGCTCTAACTCGTCGTGGTTCCCTGCTGATAAATGAACCGGTCTCCGGCGATGAGATACAGCCGTACGATCTCATTGAGACCCCGGCGTCTTCGGCGCTTCTTTTCGTGTTGTACGATACAGATACGCCGCTTGCAACGCCGCTGCGCGTTGACCTGGCGCCTGCCTCGGCTGTCCTTGTACTGGACGACGGCCACATTGTTCTTCTTGAAGGCCGCGTGCGAATGCGCGATATGCAGGGCGGCCGAGTGCTCACATATCGCAACCTCGAACTGGTTCCGGCAGCGAATGCCGACATCGACATAATAGTGACCATAGACGATAGCGTGCTGGTTTCGGCACGGGCCGGTCGAGCTGAGCTTGGCGTTTCGGATTCGGCAGTTCCGGTGCAGCGGGTTTTTGTCTCCCCCGGAGTCGGCGCGTTGTTCTATGCTGGCGCCGGAGTACGTAACATACAGATTGAGCCAGGCGCCGACACCGATGTTATGCGTCTCTACTCCGAACTTGCCGAGGCAGCGGCACCCGAGGCAGCAGATTCAGAGGTAGCGGCACCCGAGGTAGAGGAATCAACCTCAACGAACCGTTTAAACGAAGCTGTTGCCGAATACGAGCAAGACCGCGAACTGTTCCTTGGGGCCTATGAAGCTGTGTTTCGTGACCATGCCATCATTCAGGATCTCAGGCGTATCGACAGAGCAGGAGTCGACGGTGTGCCGCTGGGGTTTGCTGAGATTTTTCCGGACGGGTCGGGGAGAAGCTTGCGGGATATAAGCGAAGACCCGACGGCAACCGCTACCCCCGCTATCCCCGCTACCGATGGCCCGTTTCAAGCTGGCAACGCGTTGTTGCAGGCGGCATTGAGCTTCGACCGGTCTATGCGGCGGGTTACACGGTTTGTAGGAAGCCGTTCGGACAGAAGCGTGGGGGACCTGGAAAGCCTACTCGACACGAGAGTAGGACAGGACCGCGAGCGCCTTGCGGCTGCGTACTACGCGGCCCGGCTGCTTCTGCCCACCGAGATAGAGCCGTAGTCGTCTCTAAAAATGCAGCAGCAGCTAAAACAAGGTAGGTTCGGACGGCTTCTTTGTTTCCGTTTTGATGCGACGTAGGTAGTCCTTTTCCTCTTGCTCAACGTCGGTTACAAGCGTTCCGGTAATGCGTTTGAGAAGCACCTTGAAGTTTTGCGGAAAGAGCAGCACTTTTCGCGCGACCGTTCCGCCAACATCCGAGCTCTCTACCGTTACGTTTTCGGTTTCAAGATAGTTAAAGGCAAAGTTGATATTGTTCTGAGGAACAGAGGCTTCGTTTGAGGAGCCTCCTCTCAAAACGTGCGCTCCGCCAAATACCTTGCACCGAAGCTGCTCACGGCGCGCGCCAAGCTTGAGCATTTCGTTGATTGCTAACTCCATGGCGTACATCCCATACTTCCCACCCTCGGTGTTGAGGTAACCATCTTCACGCTGGGTTCCAGGTAACATAAAATGATTCATGGCGCCGATTCTTCGCACCGGGTCGTAAAACACCACGGCAATACAACTGCCAAGAACCGTGCTAATAATGAGGTCGGCTCCACTGGCGTAGAACTCCCCCGGATGCAGAATCATGCACTGACGTTTAAACCGACTGTTGTAAATCTCGTGCACCTTGTACAACTCCTAAAACAGCGTGAACTCGCCTGACTCGGTGCCTGCCTCGACATCAAAACCGCCTAACTCACCAGCGACCTGCTTATGCGTAAATATTGTAAACCGTTCAATAATAGACCTAAGTCGCTGACTCTCAAGTTTCCATTCGCTCAGGCCGCGATTTTTGAGGATAGGGGCCATCTGGGCTGCTGCCTTCTCACCGACCTCCCGCAGCTGATTCCGCACGGAATTGATCTCACCGGCAAGTTCTTCAAGCTCTCCTAACTGCCCAACCGCTGCTTGGAACTCTTCAAAGAAGCTCTCTGTGAACAGCGAGAATCCGGAAATTGAAGCTTCTATGTGCGTTTTTGCTTCGTTGAGACGCTGGTAACTCGTGCGGATATCACTCTGAAAGCTCCGAACAAAAGGCTCTTCGGCGGTCGAAAGATCCTGAAAACGGTGGATAATTGACCCGGTTTGTTTAATGAACT
>CAZQIK010000400.1:0-2664 GCA_964593085.1 uncultured Spirochaeta sp. | reverse complement strand
ACAGCACCTTCGTGAACTGCGGCGGGCCGGGCTCATTCGTGGCGAGGTGGAAGGTCCAGCAACCTGCTACTGCATAGATTACGCTGCGCTCACTACTATATCTGCGGAGTTCGGAGCACTGTTCTCCGGAGTGTGTTGTAGCGAGCCGACAGTACAGATTCAGACTCACAATTTTATAGGAGGCGAGAAATGACGGAGTTTACGGAAGAATTTGCACAAGCAGATGGCGAGGATAGTCGTATAAAGGAGACGGTTCGCGCGCGCTACGGTGGAATAGCGACCGGACTCGGTTCGTGTTGTGGCCCTACGGAAAGTCGCACTGGTGCAGGTGCAGGTGCAGCCTCGGAAGAGACCTTCTCAATGATTACCGAACTCTACTCGCCGTTGAAAGGCTATGAGCCTGACGCCGACCTGGGGCTTGGTTGTGGGCTGCCCACTCGTTACGCAGACTTGCAGACCGGTGAAACCGTTATAGATCTTGGTTCCGGAGCGGGTAACGACGCATTTGTAGCAGCTGCTGAGGTCGGCACCGAGGGCCGTGTCATTGGCCTAGACATGACTCCGGAAATGGTCGAACGCGCCCGAGAGCTTGCTGTGCGCCGTGGCGCTACCAACGTTGAGTTTGTGCTGGGCGAGATTGAAAACATGCCGATTGAGGACGAGGTTGCCGACTGCCTTCTCAGCAACTGCGTGTTGAATCTTGTTCCTAACAAAGCGGCTGCCTTCCGCGAGAGCTTTCGGGTACTCAAGCCCGGTGGACGATTCGCGGTCTCCGACATCGTCATAGAGGGCGATCTTCCGCCTCAACTACGGCACTCGGCCGAGATGTATGTTGGATGTGTCGCCGGAGCTATGCAACGTGAGGCGTACTTGTCGGTGATTCATGACGCAGGTTTTGTTGATATCCGGGTTGCAGCCGAGAAAACGATACATCTGCCCGACTCTGTTTTGAGTTCCGCGCTGACCCCGGAAGAAATGAGCAATTTCCGCAGTTCGGGCGCTCGAATAGTGAGTGTGACGGTCAATGCGTCCCGACCGGGACTCTCGGCCCAATCTGTCCGGCGCTAACATACTTTACTCCGGCGGGCAACGAAAAGAGTTGTTTAGTCAGACCGTCGGTGGTTTGCTTGACATCATGGTCCGGCTCAATCATGATGCTTGTATATGCAATTTATAAGTTCCGGTCTGCGACGGCTCTTCTTGGTAAGTACTCGCATTTATCTTGAAGAGCTGCGTCGACTAAACCACTACTTTGTAGCCTTGGGCGTAGGTGTGGTTCTTACATCTATTTCGTTGCTGCAGTTTGGTGGTGCTGTGGTGTTTCCCTTTGTTGTTCCTTTTCTCGTTTCAAGCGTCAGCCGTACAGCAGTACGAATCGCACATCGGCAAAAAGAAGCTTTGCTGCGCCTCCCAGCAGAGAGGGAGGATCCCGCCTTTGTTATCTGTGCAGACGGACGAATTGAGGCGGCGCTTGGAAAAACGGCAGCTCTATTCACGGAGCACGGCGTAACGGCCATTGACGACTTTCTGGTAGATGAGTCCGGCGAAAGTGCTCTTACCAGGATCCTTGAAGCTGCAGACTCTCCCGATACTGCCGTGGCAACTACGCACGAACTCTACTGCCCAAAGCTTGATCGCTGGTACGGCTTTCGTGTCCGTCGTGCCAGCGGAGAGCCGGAACTGCTGGTGTGGCTGAACGATGTGAGTGCCGAACGCCTGGTGCGCGAACGGCGGGCAGCTGTGCGCGAATTTCAAATAAACACACTTGAGGACGCCTCGGGAGTACATCTGCTGACAAACGGCGATGAGCGTCTGGCGCATCTTATTCTTGAGTCGGGCTACACCGCCGTTTTCTTTGCCCGTGAAACTACTCCCGGCCAGCTGACGGCCGCAGGGTTTAGGCTATGTCCTGAGGGAAGCCTTGTGCGCTCGGGGAGCATTACTATCAGCCAAGCATCCCACGCGCCCATATTTCGCTCGCGTGTGGCTGGCCATGCAGTCTCAGCAGACCGCAGCGCCTATATAGACGGCAGCGAGTTTGACCGTGATTTCCCGGTAGCACCGGAGGTGCGCGAGTTTATTGACGAGCCGGTGTGGAATCTCGTTAATTACCATGCCGGTGTAACCTCTATTGTTGCCTTTAACAAAGCAGTATCTCCAACGCGTGCCGACCTAACCTTTTTAGAGGCCGCGGTCGATGCAGCGCACAGCCTCTTTGTTGCGCTTGATGTAGCTAAGGACCGCGATCTGCGCTTTATCCAGGCAATTCACGGACTCTGTGCAAGCGCCGAGTTCAGTGACGAAATCACCGGCGCACACATCTGGCGGGTAAATGCGTACGCCGAGATGTTGGCGCAAGGGTTGTGTGGAGATGGAATCTGCCAGGACATTGGACAGGTGGCAGCCGCGCATGACATTGGCAAGGTGGCTATACCTGATCTTGTGCATGCGCCGCGGGTACTGAGTGCTGAAGAATGGAGCCATATGCAGCTGCACACCGTGTACGGTGCTCAGATTCTTGACCGCATGATCACACTCAGTGACCGCACCGACGAGCGACTGGTGCTGGCACGCGATATCGCGCTTAATCACCACCAGCGTTGGGATGGCAAGGGATATCCGGGGCTGCTTAATGCAGACGGCGTGCACGTCGGCCTGTCCGGC
>CAZQIK010000399.1:0-2679 GCA_964593085.1 uncultured Spirochaeta sp. | reverse complement strand
TGTCAACGATGTGCAGCGAGCAAAAGTCTTCTTTCGGGAAGCCTTTTTCATTGGCGCAGGACGTATCGATATAAGTGTTCTTGAAAGTGAACTCATCCGTCGCCTAGTTACAAAGGTTCGGGAAATGGGATATAATGATCAGGAATTGCTTGAGTGGATACCGGTCTATGGGTGGTTGTATGGTGTTTTCACAGTTAGACGAGAGTTGCGTTCAATTGAATATGGCAAGTTAAAGCAGTCGATTTACGCACTAGAGCGGGACTATAGCGACAAACGAGCAAGTGAGGCACTGCTGGTTCCTCGTCTGGTGAATCGGTACTTCTGGCTAATTGACCATTACATTTCCAGCGGTGAAGATCGCAGCCGTATTGAGGAAGTGCTGCTAAAACTGCGAAGTATCTGCCCCAAAATCTATGAGCAATACCGAAATTAAGTGAGGAGCGACGACGAGATGTCAGAGCAAACAGTCACCGACATAAGCGAACTATTAAATCAAGAAAAGTGGACACGGGCGACCATCAACAACTACACCGTGCAGAACTTCAAGGAACTAGACGACACTCTTCAAGCTGTGTTTGAGAGCGAAAAAGAAGACGAGGTGCTTGAGGAGGCGGAAGAGCACCTGCGCCACACCAAGAACAGTATTATTGCGCTGTATCTTTCCGGAGTTATTAGTGTAAAGCGTCAGACAGTTGACGATGCTAACTTGATTGCGCTTACTGAGATTTTCGGTGACAATCACAAGTGGAATATCGTTGAGTACCTTTGTGAACGCATTCTCGAACATGGTGAGAACCGAGACGCGTTACGGAAACTTGCTATGTGTTATAGCAACGAGAACCAACCAGAGCGAATGTATGAGGTGTGGGAACGGCTCATTCGAGTAGACTTTGAAGAAGCCGATATAGTCCGGCAGCTCGCAGAAAAGAAAGAGACCGATGGTGAGACAACAGAAGCAGTCGAATACTATAAAAAGGCTCTTCACCGCTACATTAGCAAAAAGCTCTTCAATAACATACGCGAGGTTTGGCACCGACTAATCCAGTATGCTCCGGAACAAACTGAGTTTTTCTATCATGCTGAAAATAAAATATCCAAAGTTATTAGCCCCGAACGTGCATCTCAGCTACTTGAGGAGCTCTATCCTCATTTCCGCAAAGAGGGCGAGTGGGATATCGCAATCGAAATACTTAAGCGAATTCTCCACCATGATCCGCGCAGTCCAATGGCCCGCAAAGAAATTATTGAGTGTTACAAAGAAAAGTATGCGGATCACAGTCATCTGGAAGAATACGTTAAGCTTTCCAACCTCACCCAAAGTTGGCGAAATATTCACGATGCCATAGCGGATTTTGAAAAACATATCTCGTTCGATGCTGGAAACTTTGTGTTCCATCGTGCATGGGGCGTCGGCATTATTCGCGCAATAGAGTCCGACGGCCTGCTCATCGACTTTGCGCGAAAACGCCAACACCGGATGACCCTAAAAATGGCGGTGAGTTCACTTGACATACTCGAGCGTGACCATCTGTGGGTACTACGAAGTATCTGGAAAAAAGAGAAGCTTCACAAGAAGGTTAAGGACGACATCGAATGGGCACTCAAGACCGTAATTAAAAGCTGCGGCAATGCGGCAGATATCAAACGAATTAAGGCCGAGTTAGTTCCGGCCGTGTTATCGCAAAATGAATGGTCTTCATGGAGCGCAAAAGCGCGACAAAAACTCAAAGAAAACGAAGATTTTGGCACGCTCACCGATAAGTTGGATCATTATGTAGTCCGAGATCAGCCTATTAGCTTCGAGGAGAAAGTCTTTAACCGATTTAAGGCCGAGCGTGATTTCTTTGATCGAGTGAAGACAATTAATGAGTTCCTCGCCTACATCGATAAAGAGGAACTATCCGGTAGCGATTCGGATTTCTTCCGCGATATGTTTGACTACTTTGTGAGTATTCTCAGGGCTTCATCGGGAGTCAATGAGCATGTGATCTGTAGTAATCTGCTTGTGCGACGAATCGTTGCCCGCTATCCTTTCATGAACCCTGGCGTCGATCTCGATTTTCATAACCTCTATGAAGAAATAATCGACCTTGAAGAGCTGTTCAAGAATATTAATAGTACCGATCTAAAGCGCGAGTTCATCAATAATGTGAAACGCACTGTTAAGGATTGGCCGGACATATATGTACGTCTTTTTCCGTATTTCTTGTCTCGTGATCTCATTAATGATCTCGAGCGCGCTGAACATGTGGATAAGCTCGAGCACCTTTTTCATCGACTCTACGACAACTACCGCGACCAGCGTGAGGCGTACGTCTGGTTGGTAAGGAACTGTCATGAAGACAAGTGGTTTCAAGATCTTTCAATGCCTTTTGAAAAGGTGCTGATAAGCATGGTGCATCTTCTGGATATAACGGCACGCGATATTGACAACAAAAAGGAAACAACTCATAACCGGAAAATTAACCGTCAGATCCATTCCTTTCTGTTTAAAGAGGAAATTCTGCGGCGCCATATTAGTACTGCGGACGAAAGTTCTCTCACTCGTCTCTTTACCCTTGTAAACGATGTGAAAAATCTAGATCCCACACTGATACTTAATCTTAAACAAATCGTTATAGACCGCTTTCCCGAGTTAGATCGGAAGAGCGTCGTGTAGGGAAAGAGTGTAGATCTCGG
>CAZQIK010000398.1:0-2679 GCA_964593085.1 uncultured Spirochaeta sp. | reverse complement strand
CCTTGGCGCTCGGCAGAACTCTCAATACCGTGGTCGACCGCGTTGCGAACGAGGTGTCCGATAGCTTCATTAAGCACACTTCCCACTGGCAGAAATACGCGGCAATCGCCGCCGAAACTGCGAAAACGCAACTGTTTCCCTAACTGTTGGGCCGTCATTCGAACCCGCTGAGCCACTTCCCGAAACACTTCGTGGAGCTCTAGCTTGGAGGAGGCTTCAACCGCTCCGGCAACATGTCCAGCCATTCTTTGTGCAGCTGAAAGTCGACGCGAAACCACATCGTTCAAACCGCCAGAATTCAAAAGTTCACTATGCATTAATTTGAGCTCGTTTTGCACCTCGTCGGCATACAGGCAAAGCCGCTCGTAACTCCGGGTGGACAGCCTAACCGAGACTTCCTCGGCCTCGGCATACAAGCCGGATCTGCTGCTGTCTTCAGCCTCTTCCTTGACTGCTTTCGCACGAAGCGTTTCAAGTTCAACCTCGCGACACGCAACGAATTCAACATTGTCGACATCAACCAGCGTCGGTCCAACTTGGCGGCCGTCCGCGCTTGAGTATAAAACATCGAAACGTTCCGGTTGTACCGTGTTTGCAGTCAAAGGAGGGTAAGACTTAATGACATTCACGCGACGCTCAAGATTAGATAGGACAAGATATAGCCGGGCATAGACCATGGGCTCGGCATTGCCTAACTCGCACTGCAGCAGATAGAGCCGCTCACCACGGATGGTAGCGTCTCGTGCCAAGCGAAGTCCGACAGTTGTAAGTTTTAAGGCACCCTCGGGATCAACGACCTCCGCAGAAAATTTCTGCGATCCTGAAAATCCAGGCGAGCCCACGGGTACTGCGTCCCCACCGTCCCCCCCGTCCACAGCTCTCTCAGCCGCAACAGCCTGAGCACCTTCTCCCGTGCCTGCCTTTAGCTGGCCAAAAGCCTCCGCCAATGCGCTATAAGCCGCCCTAAGGCGCCGTCTGGTGTCCGCACTTGGTCGGGCTCCGGATTTCCGCAGTCTTGACAGCATATCCTCGAGAGCATGTGCCCTGCCGGATAGGTGTTCATAGCGCAGAAATGAAGCCTCGGACTTCAGGGAGTGCGCGGCTCGGAATGCGTTATTGATCTCACCTGAGTCGTACTCGGAGTCCAGTATAGTTACCGTTCGCCGAATATCTTCGAGCATACCGCGGCCCTCTTCAAAGAACATCCGCCGGAAGAGTCCGTTCCCCGCCAGACCACGTTGCTGCTCGTTCTTTGGTTGAGAACTCATGAGCGCACTCCCATCGTCTCTGCCGCACGTGCCCGTTTTGCAAGCGCAAACAGTCGCACCGCTTTTGAACGGAGCTCAGGGCTTTGGTCCTGCATACCAAGACGAAGCACGGTTGCGAAGCGTGATACCGAGTTACTGTGTTCGACACTTACGAGCACTTCCCTGCGTACATCCTCACTTCCATGATGATAGACCGCAGCCAACTCACCGCTACAACTCGTTACCTGAAAAAGCCTAAGTGCCTTCACCGCCTCCTTGACCACCAAGTCGGACTCATCAAAGAGCGCCTGCTTAATAAAGCCTAACGCCGCACGCTTGCGGGTGTTCGCGAGACATCGGATTGCAAATGCTCGACGGTCGGGCCGTGCCGCATCTCGCACAAGGGCGCCCAGCTCAAAAAGGTCAAAAGAACGCGGAGGAGCGTAACGATCACTTGCCGAGGGCGCAGCCTCTGGAAACTTCACCAGATGAGGACTAGTAGTACACAGAGTACGGTAGGCAGTGATAACCCGTTCGAGCCTTTCACGAGCAGCCTCGCTGCCAGCAAGATCGGGATGAAGGCTCTTGAGCAAACTGCGGTAAGCCGTTCGCACCTCGACGGCTCCGGCGCTTAGGGGTACGCCCAATACGCTATAGCACTCACGCGTGTTCACGACTGCTATCCTCTATCTCTTCACGTATTGCAATGAGCTCTTCAACAATTGACTCAAGTGCAATTTCAGCCTCCCGCAGCACCGATTCTCCGCCGCCAGCTCGCGCGCTCTCAGAATACTGGAGTAGTTCCTGGATATCATCAAGAAGCTCTTGAGGCACCGTTAGTTCTTCAATCTCTGCACTAATCCGCCGCGTAAGGGTATCGACCCGCTCTGATAGGGTATGAATATTTCCCTGTTGCTCATCCTTTAACGGTCGAACCGTTACGTGTTCGCGCCGCCCGGAGTTAGTATCAACTGCTGCAACCCGTACTATTCCATCCTCATCAATGATAAACGAGACCTCAATTCGCGCAGTTCCACGAAGTGCGGGCGTTATGCCGGATAACATAAAACGACCAAGTGACCGATTTGACACTACATCTCTACCGTCACCTTGGAGCACATGCACCTCTACACTTTCCTGCATATCCGCGACAGTTGTCACAACCCGCCGAGTGTCAACCGGCAGCGGAGTATTTCGCCGAACGAGATGCACGACGTTGCCATTATCAATTTCTACGCCCAATGTATACGACGTGACATCTCTCAGTTGGTGTCGTCCGCTTCCGTTGAATCGCTGCTCCTCGCCAAGCATGCTCCCGTGCAAGGCTGCGCCAAGCGCCACCACCTCGTCAGGATTAATGCCACCACTTGGCTTGAGACCAAGCAACTCTCCAAGGCGCTTGTGAACCAGCGGAATGCGGCTCGAGCCTCCG
>CAZQIK010000397.1:0-2692 GCA_964593085.1 uncultured Spirochaeta sp. | reverse complement strand
TGGCAAATCTAAGGCCATGCAGAACGTCTTTGACATGATTGCGCAAGTCGCTAAAAGTGAAGCCACCGTGCTTATCCGAGGCGAAAGCGGAACGGGTAAAGAGTTAGTAGCGCAGGCAATTCACTACAATTCACTGCGGGAAACAAAAGCATTTATCAAAGTAAACTGTGCAGCCTTGCCCGAGACGATTATCGAAAGCGAGTTGTTTGGTCATGAAAAAGGAGCCTTCACCGGCGCTATTTCTAGCCGCAAAGGGCGCTTTGAGTCTGCTAACGGCGGAACGATTTTTCTTGATGAAATTGGTGACCTTTCACCGGCTACTCAGATTAAGCTTCTTAGGGTACTGCAGGAGCGTGAGTTTGAACGCGTTGGTGGGAATGACACAGTGCGGACAAACGTACGCGTTATAGCGGCAACCAATAGAAATCTTGAACAGCTCATGGAGAGCAACACCTTTCGCGAAGATCTCTACTACCGCCTCAACGTATTCCCTATTCACGTACCACCCTTAAGAGATCGAAAAAGCGATATCTTGCTGCTCTCCGACCACTTCATCGACAAATACGCCACTCAAAACCATCGCGCTATTCGGCGCATCTCTACACCGGCTATTGAGTTGCTCATGAACTATCACTGGCCGGGCAATGTACGAGAACTAGAAAACTGCGTGGAGCGAGCGGTACTGCTTTCGGTAGACGAAGTGGTACATTCTCATCACTTACCCCCAACCTTGCAGTCTGCTGAGTCTACCGACACACGGCTGCGAGGCACGCTTGATGAGTCGTTGAGCAACATTGAGCGTGAGTTGCTTCTCGACGCGCTTAAGTCCACCAAGGGGAACATGGCAAAAGCAGCACGACTCTTGGGCGTTACAGAGCGTGTCATGGGACTTCGAATTCAAAAGCATGACATAGACCCGCGACAGTACAAAGGGCGCGGTTGATCTCATTTCGTCATCAAACAGGTGTCCCACAGGTGTTCCAATGCCGTTTGCGCAAACCTTGATGCCAAACAACTAGCGCTACAATTTCGTATTTTTCGTTTATTTTCCAACGTATTTGTAGTTTATTGACAAGGTTTTTACATGCGCGTACGTTTTCTTTCGCGGGCGCCGAACTTGTCATCTTTACTAAATCCATTCACTTAAACGTTTTATATTTGTTTTATGCCAACGCCGTCGTCTTGGCACCATAATTGCGAATCATTAGTGAGAAAAATTTTTGCGAGGAGGATTACGAACCATGAAAAAGACAGTGGTTCCGGTTATGGTCGTTATTGGCCTGTTGTTAGGGGGCGGAAGCGCCTTTGCTCAGGAAATGGCGGTCGAAGAGACCCTTGCGTTGTACAGCGATGCCTTTGATATGATTTGGCTAATCGTTGCAGCAGCATTGGTATTTTTCATGCAGGCAGGATTTGCAATGGTTGAGATCGGTCTCACCCGCGCAAAGAACGCAGGCAATATCATCATGAAGAACCTTATGGACTTCTCGGTGGGCGCAGTCGCTTACTGGGCAATCGGATGGGCGTTCATGTATGGTGCAACTGTTGGTGGTTTCATCGGCAGCAGCGACTTCTTCCTGGCCGGTGCAGACTCTGTGCTGTATCGCGACTGGATGTTTCAGGTAGTTTTCGCGGCCACCGCTGCAACCATCGTATCTGGATCTATGGCCGAACGAACCCAGTTTGTCGGTTATCTTATGTATAGCGTGGTCATTACTGCGTTCATTTATCCGATATCAGGACACTGGATCTGGTCTGGAGTAGGCTGGCTGGGTGGAATGGGATTCCATGACTTTGCGGGTTCAACCGTAGTTCACTCCGTAGGCGCCTGGGCTGCGTTTGCCGGTGCTGTAGTTATTGGACCGCGACGCGGCAAATACACTAAAGTGAATGGCAAAGTTTCTGTTAAAGCTATTCCGGGCCATAACATGCCGCTTGCAGCATTGGGTGTGTTTATCCTGTGGTTTGGTTGGTATGGCTTTAACGCCGGAAGCACCCTCTCAGGTACTGACGCCACAATAGCACATGTGGCTGTTACAACCACTTTAGCTGCCAGCGCAGGCGCAATTGGAGCCATGTTCACTTCGTGGAAGTGGTTTGGCAAGCCCGACACAAGTATGGCACTTAATGGTGCGCTTGCTGGTCTCGTCAGTATCACCGCTGGAACCTGGGTCATCGGACCGGGAATGTCTGTCTTGGTGGGTTTTCTTGGTGGTATCCTGGTAGTGGCCTCGGTAGAGTTCATTGACAAGGTGCTTCATGTAGATGACCCGGTAGGTGCGGTTTCTGTTCACGGCATATGTGGTATCTGGGGAACCTTAGCAGTTGGTCTCTTCGCAAACGGCGTCAATGACCCGGGCATCGTGGGGCTATTCTTCGGCGGTGGAGCTGGGCAGTTGGTGGTACAGCTGATTGGTGTAGTAGCCGTAATGGCTTGGACCCTGGGTACGGCTTTTATACTCTTTTCTCTGCTGAAGGCGGCTAAAAAGCTCCGTGTCAGCGAGACTGAAGAGCTGATGGGTCTTGATATTAGTGAGCACGGGATGGAGTCCTACAGTGGATTTCAGATCTTCAGCAACATGTAAGCCGCGGAGGAAAAGCGATGAAATTAATTATTGCCTACATTCAGCCGCATAAGCTGAATGACGTGAAAGAAAGTTTGTACAAAGCCGGCATCTTCAAGATGTCGGTA
>CAZQIK010000396.1:0-2693 GCA_964593085.1 uncultured Spirochaeta sp. | reverse complement strand
CCGCAATAGCGCGAGTGTATATCCCACCGCAGAATATGATATGCGCGTCCGGCAATAAAGGTTAACTCGCGGCTTAGCCGTGGATACAAAACCCGCAGCGACCCCGTAAAAAGTCCTGCAGCCCGTAAGGAAGTCTCGCCGACAACATCGGTTCCAACGGAGGCTCCGGCCGGTGACATTGTATACAGCGGGCGTCCGTTAAGACGGCCAAGATACTGACAGGGTGTTTTCCACTTGATTGAAGCAAGCTGTTCAAAGCTTGGCAAGCTGAGCGTAGTGCTCGTTTCAGGATCCCCGTTTACAACCAATTGGTCGCCGCTGAAGGCGGCGCAAAGATCTTGGGGACCCGGCTCTGCAGGAGGAAGATACCCAGGTACAAACTGACTTTTGCTCAAAACACCATCACCCGTTGCCCATCACTAAATATACTGATTTTTCTGGTAGATTCAGAAATCGCAATTGCAACCGCGTCACTGACCGCAGTAATTGCGGCGGCGGCGGTATGCCGCGCACCAAGCCCGTATGGGACTTTACGCACCGCGGTATTAGTGCGCACGTAGGTTCCTGCCGAAACAATAACGCCGTCACCGCGAATAATAAAGGCTCCGTCAATTCGTGAGAACTCTTTTATCGTTTCTTCAAGACTCGGGTCAAGCACGTTCCGTTCTTCTGCGTTATATCCATGAAAAGGGTTAATGACGAGTTGCTGCGTATGTCGCAGAACCTCTTCATGGCTTCCCAAAACAAACAGCGTGCCGATTGGTTTCCCTTCTCGTCCTTCCTGGGCAATTTCGCCGGATACCTGAATAATACGTGAAAATACCGCCTCTTCTAAATCCCGCGGCCGTTTGGTTGAGCTTAATGAGAAAAAGAGCGCAAAATCACGCTCGACATCGGTATAGCCAATTGTATCAAGCTCCTGGGTGTCATCATTACCGAAAATGTTAAGAACCTTATCGCCCTTCTTGAGACGACTCTTGGAGAGAAGGTATATTAACGACATCTCCACTAAATTCCGGCGACGTAGCCCCCTATACGGAAGCTGCACGACCTCCCCGAAAGGGTAGTCTTCGTATTGAGGATAAAGGTTCAAGTCTTGAGTAATGAGAAAAAGCGGGGGAGAGTCGACTGAGAAATCAGCTTCTCTCAGAAACGACAGTGTAGCTAAGGGATCCGGATACAGGAGCACGGCTTGCAGCTCCGCTTCGCGTGCCATGCGCATTGCCGCACGGAAGGTAATTCCGGCTATGTTTAGATTATGTTCCGGAATTGTAACCGTAGGCGAAGGCGAGCTCGACTGCAGCACATTAAGTATATCATCTGCTGTCCCGGCCTTGAGTAATGAGCTCACCATAGACTCACGAGCAAAGAGTCGCGCAATCCTACTCAGCAACTGAATATGGTCTGTATCGTTCCAAACTATAAAGACCACAACCCGTGTCAGTTCACCCTCTTTCCCGTCCCAAGATATGCCTTCGTGACTAATGCCTAAGGCAACAACAATTTCCGGAGAGCCAAGAATTTTTGCGTGAGGAATTGCTATTCCGTCACCCACATAGGTGGAGATTTGTGACTCCCGCTCACTTACTGCAGTGTAGATTTCGTCAGTTGGACGCGAAACGGCGGGCGCAACAAGCTTGCTCAGCTCGTAAAAGGCTTCCTGCTTACTGGTTGCCGAGAGAAAACTGATACGTTCGCGGTTAAAGTATTTTACTACCTCCATGCCACCTCTACTCGTTTTCATTATCGAGTATCCTAACTATATCGTCCATGCTTTTATGCCAACTGCGCCCGGAAAAGCGAGCGGTGAGCCGGTCCTGGTGAGCCGTTGTAGCAATTTGTTCAATTTTTCCCTCTCTGACGCAAACTTCAAGCCCCGGGTAGCACGCCCGAAATGCCGGGCTTTTATGATATATCCAGTCTTCGCTCTCGAGGCGTTGTCTATGCTGTTGCACCTCCGGCAATCCGGCAATTGCGCGCGCAGACACTACACGGGGAGGCCCACTCGGAAGGAAGGCCCCAGCCAACGCGTCCTCCAGCACCGGTAAAGATGTATCGAGATTAAGGAACCCAGGATTGCCATGCGCGAGAGAGCTCACCTTTGAACGTACCGAGTAAATCCCCTTGGACTCATATGAAAATACCGTGTCCCCATGCAGTACGTCCGACAGCCGGTCAAAATCCGGCGATACGAGGAGCGTCAAATGATGTAGCGAGGCACCTCCAGTGTGGCGAAATGCGCTGCCGGAAATTTTCTTTCCATCAAGTAACAGATCATTGCGTTCGTTGCGTTCTACATCAAAGCCCAGACTATTAAGTGCGGCAATAACCAACCGGTAGTTGGTTTCCTGGCTATACTGGTCGGCAGGCCCAAGAAAGGAAAGGTTTAGATTACCCAGATCATGGTAGACCGCACCACCACCGCTGACTCTTCTCACCGGCAGTATACCAAACTCTCGCATAAGGCGTAGATTGCACTCAGCATGAATATTCTGGTGACGGCCCACAACTACCGAAGGCGAGTTTCTATACAGATACAGTAGTTCCCGGTGGGGAGCCGCACGTGACATGAGATATGCCTCAAAGGCAAGGTTGAGATATGGTTGAAATGAAGCTGACCGAAGCATGGTGCGTTGCATGTAAAGCTTTAGCCTCCAAACGCTCATAGTATATACTCGCCATAGGAGTGACCC
>CAZQIK010000395.1:0-2696 GCA_964593085.1 uncultured Spirochaeta sp. | reverse complement strand
CGTCCCAAAAGTTCCTCCGCCTACTTGTTTGTCTCAGATGTCCTGAACGAGTACAATATCTTGACAGACAAAACGATATATAGTTACTATTTCCAGATAGTCAATTTCAATTTATCTGGTGGAGCAAACATGAATTATAATTCGAGCACGATTACCCCTCAACTTCACGTTGCGGGTCGGGCAGGGCTTGTCCTAAAACACGAGGCCGTTATACTCCGAGCGCCACTGTTAAAGGATGAAAATTCCCCAATGGGTCGTGACTTCCGAATAGTATCGATTAACGATTTTCCAGAGGCTGGGTACCTGAGTCCTCCGGAACGAAGTATCAGGGTGCAGAACATGCTTGATAAAGCAGAGAAATACCGCTTGGAACCTCATGACCTCCTGTTAACAATCGTTGGAACCATTGGTAAGACGGCGATAATACCCGAGAATCTGGACACACCGTGGATTCCGAGCAGTAACATGCTCATCATCCGGTTTCGGGATGACAAATGGGAGAAAGCCATAACGTTCCTTGCATTCTTAAAATCTAGTTTCGGCACTCAACTCTTGGACACTCTCACCCATGGTCGAACGATACCAATAGTCTCAAAAAAAGAATTTAGTACAACGATTATCCCAACTTTCGATGACGACCTGGTTGAAAAGGCTATATCACTCTTTGAACAGGAGATAACAATCGCGCGTGATCGACAACAGCTTGCGGCCGAAATTGCCGCAGTCCGGTCAGCTTTTCTTGAGTAGAGGTTCTTGCCAATTACACTATTCTTCTGCGGAGTTAACTGCTCAGAAAGCTGTTTTGGCTTAGCGACTGTGGGTCGGGAACAGGAATGTCGTCTCTCGGAAGAATCGCGCTACAAAAAGCAGTAATGAGTTCAGGGTTGTCGACAAGGCGAAGCTTCTGTTGTCGAGTCAGAGATTTCAATAAACCCTCTACGCGTTGAGCGGTACCTCGCCCTGATGCGACGAACCAACACCCTACCATGACTACTGGTCGTCTGGATTTCGTATACCGGGCGCCCAATTTACCCGATGCGTGCTGACGAAGTCGTCTCTCAAGATTCGAGGTGACGCCGCAATACAATGCTCCGTCCCTGACCCGCAGGAAGTAAACCCAGTACCGCGACGAGTCAGCGTGCCTGCATGGCGTAGAACCCTCCATAGAACTCGGCATTGGCGCTTCCATTATCCAGTATGCACTTGTATTGCATCCAGCTTTGCCCGCTCTACGACAGCTTGAATGCTCGGAGATTCATGACGTAAACCGAGTAACGCGTAGCCCGAAAGAGCCCGGAACTTGATTGGAAGAAACAAGCTCTGCCCGGTTGAAAATGTCGCCTCCCCAGAAAATCCAATAAGTCGTTTATGCTCACCTAACGGTCCGCGCAACAGAGCCACCAGTCTTTGATCTATCACCTTAGTTCTGAACTCGGACGATTCAGGTATTACAAACGACTCGGTATCTTCACCCGGTATGCCCAGAGAGTGCTTAATATGCAGCCCGTCTTCATACGGTAAAAGCAACACCCCGAACTGGGCTCGCCAGATACGTGTAAACTCAATGAGCGATTTAACCATACCGCTATCGGAGTTGCGAAATCCGGCAGCGTGGAGGTCATAAATGACTCCATTTTCATTTATAAGAACGGTGGCACGCTTCTTGGAACCAGATCCAGCCGAATTGGCATGGGTTTCTTTTTGTTCGCCACGAGCTCCTTCCAGCAACTCTACCCCAAGATCCCGACCATCAAACAATGATTCAATTCCTGCCAACCCGTCGCCATCAACCGCACTAGCCCGATCATCTTCGTCTGCGCTATTGATAATCGAATCAACCAGCTCTTGAATTTCTGGCTCGGTCTCGACCGTATTCTCATACATCGCCACATCAATGCGGGGTACGCCATCTTCGTGTTCTACCCTAACCCCTACATGAGCCCCAGCTGCCTGCACAATGGATAGGAAATGTTCAATCGTGATTAGGTCGCAATCATCAATCTCCGGTAACCCTGAATCTTCTGACCCCTCAAGTTTTTCGGTCGGAGCAACAAGTTCCGTTCCACCACGTTCGTCTACTGAGCTAAGTTCTTCTATCGGTTCTTCTATTGGTTCTTCTGCAGATTCTTCTGCAGATTCTTCACCCGAAGCATCTTCGTTTGCCACCTCGCGTGGCGGCTTGGCCTCCGACCACGAATCTGAGTCTCGCTTGTCCGCAATTGGCTCCGCAGGCTGTCTCCTCACCAGACTTGGCCCGTAGTCAATCAACCCAAACGAAGGCTCTACAGGCTCAATCTCGGTAGCCTCCTCGTCATCTAAGTCATCCACCTCTTCCAGTACTTCCAGACCCTCTTCGCCGTCATCCGAAGCTTTGGCTATTACGAAAGCTGGAATTTCATGCTGTAGTTCCTGTGCCTCTTCGGGACCGCTTTCGTGAACGTCCTCTTCAACGTCCTCGAAATCTTCCACCTCGTCCTCGACATCCGCGACCTCGTCAACACTGTCGTCGAATACGCTACTGACCGGTGGAGGCTCCAAACCCCCGCCGCCTAGCTCCCAGTCTTCTTGTACTGCACTCAACTCAGCTTTGAGATCCTTACCAGGCTCCACCGGGGATTGCTCGGACGCATCAACCAGATGGAGCTCCTCGGGCTCTTCCTCCAGCTCCTCGGGCTCTTCCTCCAGCTCCTCGGGCT
>CAZQIK010000394.1:0-2701 GCA_964593085.1 uncultured Spirochaeta sp. | reverse complement strand
TGCTGGCGTTGACCGCGTAGGGGGTGCTGGCGTTGACCGCGTAGGGGGTGCTGGCTGCGCGGCCGTGTGAGGTGGAGCGGTTTCGGGCTGCACTGGCGTGTCAGGCTGCGCCCCTGCTGCTGGCGAGGCGCTCTCGAGCACTGCGGTTTGGTCACGTGTATCCGCCTCGGAAGACGAGTGAGGCCACATAAGCAACAGCCCCCCGATGAGGGCTACAAGGATAATGGGTATCGCGACCGGCCACAACGGACGTCCGGGAAGACGCACATCGCGCTCGGCATACAGCCGCCCATTGCTTACAAGTTTCAGGTGTGCCCGGTTCTTAGCCGTCCAGGTAGCCTCAAGGCGAAGGTCAGGGAACTCTTGTGAATTTCCTCGCGTTGGAATGAACTCGAAGTCGGTAATGAGACTGCGTTTCCCCTGGCGCTCGTGGTACACGCTAATAACCGCACGGTGTTGATGAGGTTGAATGGTGGTTAGTCTTACCGAGCCGTCAGCCCTGTTGCGGTCGTCCAACAGGGTCTTATACCGAGTATGCTCGATCTCTACCGTGAGGAGGTTGTGGGCCATGCATTCAGTATGTGTCGAACTGCCAATTCTTGCAAGCTTAGAGCTGTTGTTCTGAGGCTTAGTTTTTTCGCCCGGCTTTTTTTCGCAGCGCACGCCGCCTGTTTGACTCACTGCTACCGCTGCTCTTCGGTTCCCCGTCGGCGCTAAACGTCTCCACCTTAGGCTCATGATCCTTTACATAGGCAAATGCGGCCAGCGCAATTGCTCCTCCCAGAATCATAAGAGCGCTCAACACCTGACCCATAGTGAAATTGAGTGGGCTAACAAAGAGCTGCGGAGGATTGGCACGCGAAGAAAGCCGCATCACGAAACCAAGTCCAGCGTCCGGTTCGCGAAAGTACTCCGCTATGAAGCGGAATGTGCCGTAACCAATCATATACATCGAGATCATGAATCCACGAAAAGGACTGCGCTTGCGGATGACGAACCACAACAAAAGCCACAACAGCACACCCTCGAGACCAGCTTGATACAGCTGAGAGGGATGTCGTGGCAGATTTACCATTGCCCCAGGTTCAAATGCTATGCCCAATTGCTCGGCGTAGTTAGCGACCCAAGGCTCAGCGGTGCTGAGTCGGCGAGCTTGTGGAAAAACCATACCCCAGGGAGCAGTAGTAACGCGGCCGTACAACTCACCGTTTATGAAGTTACCTATGCGTCCAAAGGTAAACCCGGCCGGAACCGCTGCCACAATCATATCGCCCCAGTTCAGGACATTCAGCTTACGGACACGGCAGTAGATCACCGCTCCAACTACTCCACCAAGCATCCCGCCGTGATAGCTCATGCCCTGCAGGCCGGTAAAGTTCATGTTTTCGTCAAAAGGCCAAAAAATGAGCCAAGGGGCGGCTCGGAAGCGGCCGCTTGTATCGTAAATCAAGGCGGCAAATACACGTGCGCCTACCAGCAGCGCAATTATTCCCCAGAAGAAAAGGTTGGCGACTTCCTCGTTGTCAACCTGTAAGTTGCGCTCTTTTACTTGACGCTGTACCAAGTAATATCCAACCGCGAAAGCTACGAGGTACATCATTCCGTACCAGCGAAATGGTAGTCCGGGAATAATCTCAGGGGAAAGCCACTCAGGGAAATGTACGTATAAAGGCATTTAGCCGTCCTTTGTCTGGAGCTTGGTGATCTCTATTCGCCCGGATTGCTGCTCGAACTCCACTCGCACCGCCTTCTGCGGTGAAGTAACCTCGTGACGGCGCCCGTGACTTTCAAACACCACACCAGGGTAGAGGGTGCCACGAACTTCAACCCGCGATTCGTGGTGCTCCTCAAAGCGTTCACGCTGGTCAAAAAGGCGAAGGCTGCGCTTTTCCATGACCTTCATAAGCCGGAGCTTCTCACGCCGTGCTTTCAGCAACCCCTCATTATCCAGGTCATATTCGTACTGACGCATCTGAAAGTCAAGATCAGCAGTCTGTTTCTTAATCTTAGCGATCTCGCGTTCTTCTTTCTCAATCTGGTCGCCAATGAGGTAGTCCTGACCAAAGGAAATCTCGGTTCTAATACCACGGTCGTTTCCAATGTTGGTCGCCACTACACCTTTTCGAGACTGAGTTGTACCACCCAAGAGCGAGCCTTTCTCACCCGATAGCTGTATCTCGCCATTGCATTTCACATCGCAGCGCATACAGTGGTTCTTAACTGCAATATCGCCAATGGCAAGTATAGTTGCCTGCTCTAAAAAAGCAGCCGAAATGCGCTTTTTCGTACGAAGCACAGCCTTGCCTTGTCCTCGAACACCTTGCTGAATGAGAATGTCGTCGTCCGCTGAAAGCAATGCACCGTCCACAGATTCGGCAACGTGTATAGCCCCAGCAGCCATAATTGCATACCCAGAGTTCACCGAGCCACCTACCTGCACTGTTCCGGAGAACTTGATGTTCCCGGTCTGAACGCCAACATCGCCCTGAACCGTGTGCGTTTTTCGAACTTCAAGCCGCTTACCCTTTCGTACGAACTCGCCTGCACAGTCGGCAACTATAACAATTTTTCCGTCGGCATTCTCACGTTGTGTAAGATTTGCAACCAGCTCTACCGGTACACTCTCACCGCGCGCCGCCGTGACGGTGTTACCAAGAACGTCCTTACCGTCCTCCGGTGTCTTTTCGGCCGGAATTATGGT
>CAZQIK010000393.1:0-2703 GCA_964593085.1 uncultured Spirochaeta sp. | reverse complement strand
ACCGCCGGTACCGCAGGTGTCAAGCAGCGGGCCCGCGGCCTCAAGCACCGTGCGCTTGCGTTGCAGCACCCGTGCACAGCCTGCAATTTCCGCCGCGGCCGGGCCCCGCACCGCCACCGCGGTGAGAAAGGCCGCAATCTGAGCCGGGCTCAGGTTTCCCTCGGTGAGCTCCTCCATGAACTCCTCGGCCTCAGCCTGCGACATCGCCGCCCCGCCAATGACTCCGGCAAGCGCCTCCTTTACTACAAAAGGCTCACGCCGATAGTGCAGAAAGTTTGCCAGCAGCTTTTTTCCGGAATCACTTGCAATGGACTCCGGGTGAAACTGCACACCCTCAAGCAACAACTCGCGGTGCCGCACCCCCATAATCTCGCCGTCCTGGCTCCAGGCGGTAACCTCAAGCTCCGCCGGAAGGCTTGGCGGGTCAATAACCAGCGAGTGATAGCGCGTGAAGTTGGCCGGTGAATCTATGGAGCGAAACAGCCCGCGGCCATCCAGCTTAATCCCCTCGGCCTTGCCGTGCACAATCCGCTGTGCCTGCACAATCCGCCCGCCAAGCGCCTCACCAATGACCTGGTGCCCCAGACAGACGCCCAAAATCGGCATCTTGCCCATAAACTGCCGCACGACCTTCAGCGAGACACCCGCATCGCCCGGCCCGCCGGGCCCAGGAGAAATAATGATCCGCGACGGTGCAAGTCGCGCAATCTCCTCTACCGATATGCGGTCGTTGCGCACCACCCGCACCTCCTCGGTGGTGAGTTCGCTCAGGTATTGATACAGGTTATGGGTAAAGGAGTCGTAGTTATCTATGAGCAGTATCATGCGTTTACCTCCAGTCCTACTGCGCGGGCCAAGGCCCCAAGTTTTTCACCGGTTTCTTCCCATTCACGTTCCGGCACCGAGTCGTACACTACCCCGGCCCCGGCCTGCAGCACCATTTTCCCGTCTTTTTTGAGGGCGCTACGAATAGTGATGCAGGTGTCCAGGTTGCCGCCCGGCTCCAGATACCCTACCAGCCCGGCGTAAAAGCGCCGTGCCTCGGGCTCAAGCTCGTCCAGTTTGTTCATTGCGCTGATCTTTGGTGCACCCGACACGGTACCCGCTGGAAAAGTGGCCCGTACGGCGTCGATCCCGCTCTTACCCTTGTCCAGCTGTCCGCGCGCCTCACTGACAATATGCATAACGTGCGAGTACAACTCTATGGCCATGTACTCACCAACTGCCACACTGCCGCTACGACATACCCGACCAATGTCGTTGCGTGCAAGATCCACCAGCATAAGGTGTTCAGCCCGCTCCTTGGGGTCGGCCAGCAGTTCCTTTTCCAGGGCGATGTCTTGCTCACGGGTCTCACCCCGGCGCCGTGTTCCGGCAATGGGGCGGATGCAGACCTCGTTGTCGCGCACCTTTATGTGCACCTCAGGCGAGCTGCCAAATATCTCGTACTCGCCAAAGTTGAGGTAAAAGAGGTAGGGCGATGGATTCGCGGTGCGCAGTCTACGGTAGGCCTCCAGCGCCGGTAACGCGGTCTCTACATACAAACGGCGAGACAACACCCCTTGTAGCAGGTTGCCGCGCCGAATCTCGTCCTTGAGCCGCTCCACCCCGGCGCAAAAGTTGGCCCGGGCCTCCGGGGCCTCTTGCGAAACCGCCGTGTACTGCTCCTCGGTGTGCTGTAGATAGTTAAAGTTCAGGTCGGTGATACTGGCCTCAACCTCGTCCAAAGCTGCCTGCAGATCCACCTCGTGCTCACGGTAGTTCATACCTAACAGGTAGAGCAGGTCCGTGTAGTGGTCAAAGACTACAAACACATGACCAAAGAGAAAGGCCGCAAGCGGCAGTCCCAATGGATCCGGCTTGTCACGAAACTGCAGGCTGTCACAGAACTGCGCAAACTCGTAGGAGAGGAACCCAACGCCACCGGCCGGGTAGGGAAAGTCCTGATGTGGCTGCGTGTGCTGGTCAGCAAAGTAGCGCTGCAGATCAAGAATGTCGCGCGCCTTACTCCGCACACGCGTTCTCTTCCGCCCGGTATCACTACTCATAAAGACACCCTCATCGGTCTGCTCCAGGCGAAAAGCCTCCCGCACCAAGAGCAGCGAGTAGCGCTCACGTCCTTTGGTATAGGAACTTGACTCAAGCAGCACCCGGGCATTGAGCTTCTTGGCCAGGGCAAACGGCGTATAACTCTCACCCGGCAACATCCGTATCAAACTGTTGTTGTTTGTACTCATATCCTTCCTTTCTGCTCACGCTTCACGCCGCCGCTATGTTTCCATCACCGGGCTCGGCCGCTTCACGCCCAGCCCTCGGCCGCGGTCACCAGATGAGCCGACAAAAAAAGCCGCGCACTCGGCGCGGCTTTTTCTGCCGCGGGCACCCAGGTGAGACGGGGCCCGCAACGTTACACGTCGGCTGCACCCCTTAAGGTGCCCACCAGAGACGCGAGTTGATAGTTATGTTGGAGTGGCAGCATTGTTCACTCATCTTGAGTGAAGGTTAGATAATCTCACGCCCATGGTCAAGTATGAAACACCGGCAGTTGTGCAACTTTTTTCCAGTTTGTCGCACCGGCGTCACCCGGCGTCACCCGCCGCCACGTTCGCGTGAGAAAAGTGTGCTGGCCTCCCAAATGGAGGTAAAAGAATGACAGGAGGCCAGCAGCTCCACTACAGGATTGTTCTTTATGCCTCTACCACC
>CAZQIK010000392.1:0-2707 GCA_964593085.1 uncultured Spirochaeta sp. | reverse complement strand
TAACCATGTAGACACCCAAGCCAACTACGATAACCGCAAAGAGGCGTCGTAGAAGGCGCGGGGAGAGGCGGCCTTTCACCTTGGCCCCAATGCTCATGCCTACCGCGCTTCCTCCGGCGAAAATCAGTGTGACCGCGATTGGCGCTCCGGCTGCTCCCGCCACATTGGCGGTGAAACCAGAGGCTGCGGTGAGTGCAATGGCTACCAGTGAGGTTGCAAGAGCTTGCTCAATGCGAATATTGGTCACCAAGAGAAGGGCTGGAACAAGAAGGAAGCCACCACCAACGCCAAAGGTACCGGATAACACACCGGTAAGCGCGCCAGCCGTGAGGAGCCGCACGCGGCACTTGAGCGTCGGCAACGGCTTGCCCCCTTCATCGCTCGGGCAGGCAAAGCGGCCGGTTGGCACCTCGGTGGCCATGCTGCCGAGCACCATCTGTCCACCCACAACAATCATAATGACCGCGAAAAGTGCAATTGTTACATCGTCCGGCAGCATGGCCCCAATCCGCGCTCCCAGTGGCGCAAAGACTATACCGCCGATGCCCAGAAAAAGGCCTGCACCCCACAGCACCTGTCCGGAGCGCGCCTGCAGCACCGCGCCAAAAAGCGCGGTAAGGCCGACGACCACCAGGGAAACCGCGACCGCGGTGCGTACATCCATCCCCAGCCCGTAAATCAACAAGGGCACCGCGAGAATGGAGCCGCCGCCCCCGGTTAAGCCTAATGAAAGCCCAACGAAGGAGCCAAAGATAATTGCCGGTAGTAGATTCATGAAGCTGCCTCCGCGCTCACTGAGTTAAGTCCATACCCGGTTTCGGATTACGCAGGCCTACGCGGTAACTGGATTTTTGTAGTTCTCGAAGAGTCCGTCAACAAGGACAACGTCGTAACCCAGCTTGCGCATATACGAAGCGGCAATCGTCGCGCGTCTTCCCGAGTTACAGTAGATGTAGTAGCGCTTGTCCGCCGGAAGCTCCTGCATTCGAGAGCGCATGCGAGAGTAGGGCTGCAACGTGGCGTCAGGAACATGTCCGTCACTAAACTCACCCGTGTCGCGCACGTCAAGAAGTTCCGCTGTGCCTTCTACGTCTGAGGCTGTGTCGAAGCTCTCAAAGTTCAAACTCGGCAGTTCTACGAGGCGGTCACCGGCCTCTGCCGCCAACTCAGCAAAAGTAATCCACCCGACCTGGTTATCAAGCCCAATGCGATACAGCAACCGCCGAGCCTGCTCATAGTCGGACTCTGAGTCAAGGATTAACAGAATAGGCTCATCCGGCTCAAGCATTGAGCCTGCCGCGTTTGGGAGGTTGCTACTGGAAATTGCTGCAAAAATACTGCCTTCCAGATGCTTCTTAATAAACTCCGAACGTTTTCGGCGTGTGTCGAGTACGCGCGTCTCCGCTTTGGCTGCTTCGGCGATGAACTCGCCAGCCTTCATCTTGCGTGGTTCCGGTGCACCCCCGGTTACGTTAATGCCGTCACGATTGACGGTTTTCATGCGTGCAAAGTAAAGCGGTGGATCAGGCTGACCCGAGAGGATTTCTTTGACAAAGCCTTGGGCGTCGCTCACTGCTTGTTTGAATGAAGAGTTAAAGCGCCGTTCATAGCCAATGGTTGAGTTTGGTACCGCCCCAAGAGCTTTCCCGCATGCGCTGCCTGCGCCATGGCCGGGCAGGACCTGAATGAAGTCAGGCAGACTCGGTAGCGTTGTCGAAAGAGATTCCTGCAGTGTCCGTGCCGAGGGCTCCATAACCCCTTCTACACCAGCGGCCGACTCAAGCAAGTCTGGACGCCCAACTGCTCCGACAAAAAGAAAATCACCCGTGGCAATTGCAATGGGCTCATCGGCTCCGCCTCCGGTGTCGGTAATCAGATAACTCATGTGCTCGGGCGTATGCCCTGGAGTGTGCACTGCTTGAATATCAATTTTTCCAATATGAATCATGTCGCTGTCTTTGATATAGCTCACGTTTGTGCTGGAGTCTGGCCAGGTGTAAGACCAGTCGTCACCACCAAGCGCAGATAGATACAGTGTAATTGTTGGATCTTGAGCAAACTCGCGAGCCCCCGAGACGAAATCTGCATGAATGTGGGTTTCTGCAACTGCCGTTATGCGCAACCCCTGTTCGTCTGCAATTTTTCTGTATCGGTCTATGTCTCGTTCGGGATCAATAACTATGGCGTCTCCTGTCTGCTGACATCCTATGATGTAGGCCGCCTGCGCGAGCGCGTCATCGTAAACTTGCCGTAAAAACATTTCTGCCTCCTATGCCCTCGAAAAGGTCTCTTTACCCTATGTAAAATAAGACTCACATTAGCCTTTGACTACATTCTATTAAACTATTACTATATTAGTCAAGTAATATATACCGGAGGTTCATATGGCGCTTATTGATTTTCTCTCCCAACCGTGGCCGTGGTACGTGGCCGGGCCGCTGCTGGGGTTAACCATTCCTCTCTTGTTGTTCTTTGGCAACAAGCAGTTTGGTGTCTCAACGTCCCTACAGCATATTTGCGCGGCAACGGTGAAACCAAAGGCGGATTATTTCCGCTACGACTGGAAGGCGCAAGCCTGGAACTTAGTGTTTGTCGCAGGTCTTGTGGTTGGAGGAGCGGTGGCTGTGCTGTTTTTAGGAGCCGGTGGGCCACCACAGGTTTCAGCTGCCGCGACAGAGTTATTCGGCTCGTGGGGCTTATCGGCTCC
>CAZQIK010000391.1:0-2711 GCA_964593085.1 uncultured Spirochaeta sp. | reverse complement strand
ACCCCTCCCCCCAGTGTCCGACAAACTCGGCCAGCCGTTCTCGTAAAAGCTTAAGTAGCGGTTCAAAATGAAAAGGGGGCGTAAAACCGTCAAGTGAAAGCGCAATTCCCGGAACACCCATAAAAGCCGCCTGCCGTGCAGCCGCTGCAGTCCCGGAAAAAACGATATCCGAGCCAAGATTTGGACCAAGATTAATTCCGGATAAAACAACATCTGGCCGGAACTCAAGCGCATTGAGTAGGCCAAGTATTACGCAGTCGGCAGGCGATCCACTCGAAACATATCGTTGTTCACTGATCTGACGGAATCGCATGGGTTCACGCAGCGTGATGTAGTGAGACATGCCGCTGCGCTCTCCATCGGGCGCCAGGATCCAGACTTCATGCTCCGCGGAGAGACCATTGTACAATGCCTCAATTCCAGGGCTGCTTATGCCGTCGTCATTGGTTAATAAGATTTTCACAAGCTTCTGATCCTTTGATCCAAGATGAATTGAACACGTTTAGAGCAACTGCTCTCTAGCTAACGGGCACAGTATACGAGCTGCTGTGTATTTTGGAAAGGAGGTGCGACTACGGTGTGAAGGTATCCAGTCGAGACGCCGCTGCCAAGTTGAGGACGAAATAATCACCCGGAAACCCGAATATCCTCTCATACTCGTCAAGTTTTTCACGATATGCTTCAAGTGAGCCTTGGTCAATGAGCGTTACGACACAACACCCGGTAGCCGAACCGGCGAGCTTGGCGCCATGTATACCAGTTATTTCACAAGAACGTTTCACAAGCCAGTCCAACTCCGGATAAGAAACTTCGTAGAGGTCCCGCAGACTCGTGTGCGAACGGACCATCATTTTGCCAAGATCAATCTTGTCGTGCGTGCGTATTGCGGGTATTGCCTCACGTACACGTTGCATTTCATTAACCACGTGTAAACAGCGTCGTCGCACATCCTCGGACATGATACCAAGGCCCTCTTCTACATCTTCAATACCATAGTCGCGCAGCGCATACCCACCGTGCGTACCGTGCAGTTTCTCAACACACAATCGGCAATCGTCTCTGCGCGCAGATTCATCTTCCTCAGAAAAACAGTTCTGCACATGTGGATTAGTAACTACGAAAAATGCATCTTCAAAACTAACCGGAACCAATGAATGCTCAAGACTGCGAGAATCGATATATACAGCATGCCCAGGTTCAGCGAAATATGTCGTCAAGTAGGCAGAAAGACCCGTTTCTACTCCGGTATACTCCTGCTCAGCCCTGCGCGCACACTGCAACAACTGCATGTCGGAGACTTTAAAGTCATATACGTTCTTAAGCGCCACGGCGCAGGCAACTTGTAGTGCGGCCGAGGACCCCAAGCCTATGCCGCTCGGCACACTTCCTGATACGGTAACGTTCAAACCGCGTACTGGACAACCAAGCCGCTGCAGCTGCATAACAACGCCCTTAAGATAGTTCGCCCACCGATCTTCGCGTTTATACTTGAGAGCCGAGACACTGGTGCGTTTTCTCTCATTGAGATCTGCGGCAAAAAACCGTAACGAATTGTCGGTACGTCGACCAATGCTTACGATCATCCTATGCTCGAGGGGCAGCCCAAAAACCAGACCGTCCGAGTGCTCTGTATAGGCCCCCATAAGTAAAACAGAGCCAGGTGCAGACACCGTTACATGTGGTGCTCCCCCATACTCTTGTTCGTGCAATTCCGCACTCTGTTCTGCTGACGCAAGCTCCTGAATGCTCAGATTCTGTACTACGTGTCTTGAGTTCATACGACCGTACGCCTCCTTGGTTTCCCGGCGTGCAGGCAGATTATACATACCATTGCATAAACATTCAACAAAAAGTCTCAAAGCAGTCGAATAAGGCCCAAAGAGTATTGCAACTACCTGGCAAACAGTAAATTTGGTGTCGTCGAACCACGGAACCACGGGTCACACCCTGCTACACAACCCGGCCTGTTGGTGCTAAGCTGCCGTCATGATTCACCGAGATAGCCTCTACGCGGCGGCATCAGGATTGCTTCTTGCCGCCGCGCTACCTAACGAGTTTATTCCATACGGCACGCCTCTCATTGCACCGATAGCGCTTATTCCTGTGTTCTATGCTCTACTGCGTAGCCGCCGAATACGAGACTCAATACGCATCGGTGTTATTTTTGCCGTTATTTCAACCGGGCTCTCCAATTATTGGCTCGCCAACTTCGGCGAATTTGCCGTCTGGACTATAGGCGGCCCGATTATCGGCTATTCGCTGTATAACTCCCTGTTATTTCCAGTGCTCCAGCGCATTATGCAACCGCCCGTCCGTGCCGAGCGTATATTTGTTGCCGCTGCAGCCTGGGCAGGTTATGAGTTTTTAAAGTCGGTGGGGTTCTTGGGATACCCGTGGGGTTTAATTTCATACCCTGCCGGAGTATTCCTGCCTCTCGTTCAACATGTAGATGTCACCGGCGTGTGGGCGTTATCTTTTTTGTTTGCCGCAACCAACCTTCTGGGTGCGGAACTACTCTACCACCGTGAGCGGGTTGGCCGTGGGAGTGGGCCCAACGAACGGGTGGAAACTCCCACGTTGGCCAACGAGCTGGCTGCACGCCAGTACGATGTAGAGATAGCTGCGATTTCAAAAGGCCTTATTCTGCGATCAACTGGTTTTTGTTTAGTTCTGCTCACCATAATGATGGCTTACGGGTACCGGTCGCTAAC
>CAZQIK010000390.1:0-2725 GCA_964593085.1 uncultured Spirochaeta sp. | reverse complement strand
GCCCGGTCAGCATACCCTTGACAGGGCGCTCAGTCAGGGATTGGGCGTAGGCCGTCCAGAACACCGTCATGGGTTCAGTCCGGTCCACCGTGCCAAAGATAATTGGTGGCTTGACGCAGCGGGTGCCGTAGGACTGAACCCAACCAAGCTCGGTGAAGACGAATCCTTCTAAGCGACGCCCAAAGTACTCAACCATGTCCGTGCGTTCCGCCTCTCCGTGGACAAGAACATCTAGGCCAATGTCCTCTTGAATTCTCACGGTGCGTTCAATCTCGGCCCGAATGCGCTCGGTGTACTCCCCTTCTGCTATCTCGCCCTTTCTGCGCGCCCTCCGGGCCTTGCGGATTTCGTCGGTTTGAGGAAAGGAACCGATCGTGGTTGTGGGAAACATGGGGAATGAAAATCGATGTTGGTGCAGCTGCCGTCGTAGCTCGTACGGCGCCCGCCGTGCATCTTGCTCGTCAACCTCTGCGGTGAGTCGCTCGCCGCTCCCACGCCCCTCTGAGCCACGTTGGTTTTCCAAGGCCGCCACACTGCGACGGTACTCCTCAAGCTCCGGCTCTCGTCCGGCTTGCCCTTGCTCCAGAGCACGTTTCAGGACTCCGAGCTCGTGCAGCTTCTGGTCTGCAAAGGCCAACGAGGCCTGAATTTCCGGCGCAAGTTGTGACTCGGCACCAGCGTCCACCGGCACATGGAGCAGCGAACAGGATGGCGCTATCCAGAGACGGTCTCCAAGCTTTTCGTAGATCGGCATGAGCGTCTCAAGCGAGGCCACGAGGTTATTCCTCCAGACATTGCGCCCGTTCACAATTCCTACCGATAGTACTTGTTCGCCACTGGGCTCTGCCGCAACGGCCTGTACCACAGCACCGAGCTCCTGCGACGCCCGTACAGCATCTACATGAATCCCCTGAATCGGCAACGTGGTGAGAATATCGATATTTTCCTCAAGTGGCCCAAAGTAGGTGGCTACCATCAGCCGCGTTGATCTGGCCTCCGGGGCATTAGCCTCCGAGGCATCGGTCTCTACCGCACCGGCCAAGGTAGCGTAGGTAGCGCCAAAGGCTTCGCGCCAGGACTCAGGAAGGTCCAGGTTCAGTATTGGTTCATCAAACTGTATCCAGTCTGCGTATGGTGCAAGCTCGCCTGTTATCTGTGCATATGCTTTGGCAATGGGCCCGGCCAATTCCAGGTCAGCTCCGGATAGCCACAGGTAACTCAGCGGGCCAACGAGCACAGGCTTGGCCTTGAAGCCCAGCTCGTGCGCCTCGCGTGCCTCATCTACTAAGACTGTTGCGTCCGGGGTGAACTGTGCAGACGGATCCGGGCTATCCAGTTCCGGTACAATATAGTGATAGTTGGTATCAAACCACTTCGTCATGGTCGACGGCTCTATATCGCCACTGCTGCCGGTAGTTCCCCGCGCAATTGCAAACTCCAGATCATGACGGAACATGCTCTTACTAGCCTCGCTACCTTTGAATCTTTTTGGGATCACTCCAAGAACAAGGCTCATCTGTAGCATGTGGTCATAGAACGGTGCCTCCCCAACCGGAATGTATGTCACTCCCGCCTGGGCCTGTGTCTCCCAGCGTTCCTTGCGAACAGTGCGGGCCGTGGCAAGCAAGGTCTCTTTGTTCGTGCGCCCCTTCCAGTAGCTCTCAATGGCAAACTTCATCTCGCGATTGCGACCAATGCGTGGATATCCAAGGTTATGAACGGTAATCATGTAGTACCTCCGAAATTCAACATAGCACTTGCAATCCATTAGGAATAACGATATTTTATCAGTAGTCTATGAGTATTCGTCATGATTAAGCGCGACCATTTGGAAATAGTATTGGCCCTCCAACAAAGCGGAACACTCACGCGGGCGGCCGCGGCCCTTAATCTTAGCCAGTCGGCACTATCTCACTCCATGCGACGTCTGGAACAGCAAGCCGGTGTTGCGCTGTGGGAGCCAGACGGACGCCACATTCGTCTCACGCAGGCAGGTGAGTACGTGCGTAGCGTCGCCGAGCGTCTCGTCCCACAGCTCGCCGACGCCGACAGAACCCTTGAAGGCTACGCCGCCGGACGCCGTGGAAGGTTACGCATAGGGATGGAGTGCCACCCGTGTTATGAATGGCTACTAACGCTCCTGCCAGTATTTCTTGAGGAGAACCCGGAAATTGAGATCGATGTTGTTCAACGGCACCGCTTTTCAGGAATTGAGGCATTGCAAACGCACGAGATTGATTTGCTCATTACTCCGGATCCATTGGTCGTAGAAGGACTTCAGTTCGAGGCCGTTTTTCCCTACGAACTCCGACTCGCGGTGAGCAAAAAACTCACCCTTCCGGATAGCCCGCCCCTCCGGCGCGGCTACGTGACAGCCACGGACTTCATTTCACTTGACCTGCTGACCTACCCCGTGCAACGCGACCGGCTTGACCTCTTCACCGAACTGCTTATTCCGGCAGGTGTCGAGCCCCGCAGCACGAGTCCAGTCGAGGCCACCGAGGTGATGCTGGAGTTGGTACGCGCCGGACGCGGTGTCACCGCGCTTCCGGACTGGATGGTGGCACGGCTTGGGGACTCGGTGCTGAGCTACGGGATTGGGCCTGGGGGAATCCACAAACGACTCGCGCTCGGGTTCCGCGCGGGAGCGCTCGAGCTACCCTACATGCGGGCCTTTCTGAGTCTGACAACTCCGGACGGCCGTCAGGCCGACATAGAATAGCGC
>CAZQIK010000389.1:0-2726 GCA_964593085.1 uncultured Spirochaeta sp. | reverse complement strand
GAGATGACCGATGCCAGCAAGGTGACGAAAGACGGGGAGATGACCGATGCCAGCGGAGGTCTCCCTCAGGATTTCGCTCACTTCTTGGAAAGGGTCTCGGATGCCGAGTCTCAATTGGGGTTGGATGAGATTGCGCGACAAAGCGCAGAGTTGCGGTACTTGGCTAAGGCACAAGGCTTGGTTGAGGTCGACAATTTACTGTTTCGTGTTATTCTGGCGTGTAGAAGGGAAGACAGCCATGGATTAGTTGAGATGTGGCATGAACTTGAAGGAGCATTAGATGAGATTTCTCATAGTCGAGGATGATTTTGGTAGTCGGCGGCTGCTACAGACCATGGTTCGGGACTTCGGAGTATGCGATGTTGTGGTCGACGGCGTCGAGGCAATCGACGCATTCCGCTTTGCCTGGGAAGAGAATGATCCCTACGGTGTGATTTTTCTTGATATCATGATGCCAAGGATGGACGGTCAGGAAGCCCTGCGTCGGATTCGCGAACTGGAGAAAGAAATGGGTTTGCGTGATAGCGATGCAGTCACGGTGGTCATGACTACGGCCTTAGAAGACCCCAAAAATGTCGTGGAGGCGTACTACAAAGGTGCTGCAACCGGGTATCTGGTTAAACCAATTAGCCGGGAGTCGTTACAGAATGAACTCACCAAACTAGGGATTCTCTCAAGTACATGAGTGAAGCTGAGGGCGTTCGGGCTGCCTGACTGCAATCGGCCGGGCTTACACCTCGTGACAGTACGGACATCTCAGCGCCGTTGTTTTTCGTATGCTTGCATAGATCTGCATCCGCATAGTACAACATCACCATATGGACCAGTCCCTTATACGCAACTTCTGCATCATCGCCCATATTGATCACGGTAAAAGCACACTTGCCGACCGCCTGATACAGAAGGCAAAACTTGTTGCGGATCGTAATTTCCAAGATCAGTTGCTCGACTCTATGGATATTGAGCGTGAGCGTGGGATTACTATCAAGAGCCACGCCGTTACCATGCCCTATGAGAGTGCGGATGGAACGATATACAAGCTTAACCTCGTCGATACGCCGGGGCATGTAGACTTTCAATATGAAGTCTCACGTGCAATCTCCTCGTGCGAGGGAGCGTTGTTGTTGATTGATGCAACGCAGGGTGTTGAGGCTCAGACATTGAGCAACATGTATATGGCTTTAGACCATAACTTGGAGATCATACCGGTTATCAACAAGATAGACCTGCCCGGAGCGGATATAGCCGAGGTTAAACGCCAGATTGAGCATGACCTCGGTCTTGATGCATCGGCGGTACTTGAGATATCTGCCAAGAACAATATAGGTATTGATGAGCTCATGGAAGACATGATTAAACGGATACCTCCACCTACCGGCAATCCGGACGGCCCGCTTGAGGCGCTTATCTTCGACTCGCACTACGACCCGTATCGTGGTGTTGTGGTTCATGTGCGAATATTCCAAGGCTCGGTCCGTACCGGTGAAGAAGTCCGCTTCTGGTTTAGCAACTCTTCTTACAATGCTGAAGAAGTTGGCCGTTTTAAAATCTTGCTGGAGAAGACGGATATTCTTCATGTAGGCGAGGTGGGGTATCTTATTGCTGGTATCAAGAATATCTCGGACATACGGGTTGGAGATACGATGACCAGCCACAAGCGACCATGTCGCCGGGCGTTACCGGGTTTCCGCGAAATAAAGCCGGTAGTGTTCTCCAGCATCTATCCCGTGGACACCGATGACTACCCGGACCTGCTCAAAGCTGTGGAAAAACTTAAGCTCAACGACGCCTCTCTGGTTTACGACAAGGATAGCTCTGCGGCGCTTGGGTTTGGGTTCCGCTGCGGTTTCCTCGGACTCCTTCACCTGGAAGTAGTACAGGCGCGCTTAGAGCGCGAGTTTGATCTTTCTATTGTGTTAACTGCACCGTCGGTTGCCTACCGCATCATTCTTAAAGATGGTGTTGAGACGACTATCAACAGCCCAATGGATTATCCAGGGCCTACCGAAATCGAGCATGCCGAAGAACCTTACATTCGGGCTTCCATTATTGTACCAAGTGAGTACCTGGGGAACGTCATGACGCTCTGCATGGAGAAGCGCGGAATACAGGATAGTATGGTGTATCTTGACGAGAAACGGGTTGAAATTGTGTACTTCATGCCGCTTGCCGAGGTTCTGTTTGAGTTTTACGATCGGCTCAAGTCGGTGAGTAGAGGTTATGCATCCTTTGACTACGAGGTTAGTGACTACCGAAGTGTGCATCTGGTGCGCTTGGATATACTGTTAAACGGCAAACCCGTTGATGCTTTGGCGCAACTTGTTTTCCGAGACAATGCAGCGGTGCGCGCCAAGCTCATATGTGAGAAGCTGCGAGAAGAGATACCTCGACACCAGTTTAAGATTCCGATCCAGGGCTCTATCGGTAGCCAGATCATCGCGCGGGAGACGATACCGGCCTTGCGCAAGGACGTGACGGCCAAGTGTTATGGTGGTGACATCTCACGTAAGCGTAAACTTATAGAGAAGCAGAAAGCAGGAAAGAAACGTATGAAGATGGTCGGCAATGTAGAGCTACCGCAAACAGCCTTCCTCTCGGTACTCAAAGCCAAAGACGACTAAGCGTTCTGGCCGGAGAACTTGGCGAGTGAGTGCTCGAGGAGTTCTTTATAGCGATAGGCTTGAAGCAATGCACGCCTTCGGCCTGCTCTGCTGGTTGGAGCGGCT
>CAZQIK010000388.1:0-2732 GCA_964593085.1 uncultured Spirochaeta sp. | reverse complement strand
CGTTAAGAGTGTAGTGGTAACGCCGTAGGCCACGCCGTAGAACCAGGCCACTCCAAAACGGGCAAAACGCCAGACCAGCAGAAGCGGAACCAAAGAGATCCAGGCTAACCACGGGATCCCCTCAAGCCGCAGAAATGAAGGTTGAGCAAATACCGAGAGCAGCACCGCCACCGCCACCCAGCCCAACGCGAAGCGCCCAAAGCCCCATGAACCCGGGAGTACCGCGTTGGCCAGCTGGCGTCTGCCAATGCGAAAGTAGAAGTATACAGGCAGATTCACTAACATGAGGGGTAAGAATCGGGCCGCTGACTGCGCTCGTTCCGTGCGTGTATCAAGAGCCAGACGCAGATTACCGCTGCTCGCTATGAAACGCTGGACATAGTCCATCTCTGCATTCATGGCAAACACGTAGGCAAATAGAAAAAGAAGAAGTCCAAAGAAAAACAGGGCCTCCGGTATGAAAGCAAGGCTGTACAGCCGCCGACGAGCAAAGCCCCCTTGTGTTGGCAAAAGTGAAGCAATGAGCAGGACCAGACCATAGAGGAAGTGTAACGATATCAGCAAATAGTAAGGTGAATCCGCTGGCCCCGGAACAGCAATGACCAAAGGGCCCATTGCAGTTGCCGCAAACACAACCGCCGAGACGATAATATACGCAAGCCCGCACAACAAAACCGGCCGGTGAAGCCAGGTGCCAAGCGTTTTTTTCCAGTTCCGTAGCATCGCTGAATACTAAGATGAAAGGGGTTTGTCGACAAGGGTAACGGTACAAATCACCGGTTCATTACTGATATACTTCTCATATGATTCCGCTTACCCTCGTCGTTGGATACCTTGGCTCAGGCAAGAGCACCTTGCTGAATCACATACTTCACACCTTTCCCAACCGTCATGTCGGAGTCGTGGTGAACGAGTTTGGAGAAATCCCGCTTGAAAGCTCAATTATTGAACCACTCAATGACTCAGTGCGGGAGTTGCGCGCGGGGTGTTTGTGCTGTTCAGCAAGGGACGATGTAGTCGCCGCCGTAGACTCGTTGTGCGCCGCCGATCCCGAGCTTGAACACATATTCGTGGAGGCCTCTGGCGACAGCGACCCAGTGCCGGTTATTCAAACCCTTGCTGCTGGCGGCTTTCGTGAAGAGGCGATGCTTGGAGCAGTTGTCTGTGTGGTAGATGTCACTCGGTACGCAGCGCTGTCCACCACCAATCCTCTGTTGTGGCGGGGGATAACCGGGGCAGATGTTGTCCCCCTCAGTAAGGGCGATGTCGTCTCACCGGATGCCGCACTCGAGGATATTCAGCGCTACGCGCCACAAACTCCTGTTTTAACGTGGGACTCCGAGTTGAACCTTGCCGTGGTTTTTGAGCGCAACAGCTACGATCAGTCGCGCATAGAGTCGCTGATGCAGGCCTATGAAGCCGCGACAGTGACTCATACACTTACACCCACCTTTTACAGGTCAAAAATACCGCTTAACCGAGACCAAATAGATGCATTATTTGAGTCGCTTCCGCCAGCGGTGATCCGCGCCAAGGGCTTTTTTGCGCCCGCAGGGCCGGAAGGGCCCTATGTCAAGTACATCGTCCAGTATACTAGTGGCCGCTATGAGCGTTACCCGCGCCCATGGGGCCGGGACGAACTGCATGAAAGCGCCTTACTGCTGCTCCATGATCACTGGAATGAACACGAGCTACTCAACGGAATCATTGAGTGCCATCCAAGTGATCGTGATCAGGATGGCCAGTCCCAGAACTCCTTGAGGCACGGCGCGCCCGATACTCCCGGGTCAGATAGGCCCAGCTAAATTGCTCCGGTACCGGATCATCACCACCGTGAAAGAAACCATTACACCGCAGAATGCGGGCAAGGCCCAAGGCAGTACCGCGAAGAAATCCGTGTTTGAGTATTGACTGTTCAGCATAGCGCGAACATGTTGGAGTATACCGGCACGCGTCAGGCAGATGTGGTGAAACAACATGACGATACGCAACAACGGGGAAGGCAAATAATTTACGCAGTAAGCGAATTGGACGACCGGTACTCATATCTGTTACTATAAGCATACGATAGCTGGTGAGTAGGGAGCAAGACTATGGCTGGAAAGAAAAAAGGTGAAGTAATAACGTTCAAGGTAGACGAGTCGCTATCTCACGCGCTTGAAGGCATTCCAAACCGGTCGGAATTTATTCGCAACTCCATTTTGCACGCACTCGAGAACGCTTGCCCATTGTGTAAAGGTGTTGGCATTCTCACCCCTAACCAGAGAGCACATTGGGATCGTTTTGCCGAACATCACTCCATTGAAGAATGCACGGTGTGTAATGAGTTTCATATAGTATGTGACGAATCCGGCGACGCCAGCCTGCCCCACGAACATTCTTAAGCACGGTCGACCGATTTTATCATGATATTTGAAATAAATTGGAAAACGACTATGATAGAAGAAGTCATGTGATATTTCACCTATGACAAAATATTCGACTTCATGAGTCAGATACGCACGGAAGGACAGGACAACATGAGTTCCGGGAATGTTAAACTACAAGAAATCATCGGCATCGACTCGGAATTAAACAAGTTGCAGGACATGGATATCCTGCTTGAGAAAATTCTCACTGAAGCACGCAGAGTAGTCGGCGCCGATGCCGGATCACTGTACATTAGTGATGGTGAGAAGCTCACAATTAATTATGCCCAGAACGACACGAAGCAACGCGAGCTTCCATCGGGC
>CAZQIK010000387.1:0-2736 GCA_964593085.1 uncultured Spirochaeta sp. | reverse complement strand
TGCCGGGGACCTCGGTCCACACGACCCCGAGCGCCTCCTCTGCCGGTACCGATTCATGCGTCGGGTACGGCAGTTCGTGGTTCGGCGAGTCGCCGCTGGCAGGGCTGCCCAGACTATTGTTGCATGCGCCAAGCGCTATCGCACATGTGGCCGCAACGATACACCAGGCGGTTCTGCTCGTGAGACTCCACCTCCGCGTCGCGGATCCCTGCCTGGCTTCACGTTGCGGGTAGGAGATGCGCGGGTCGGAGACCCGGTCGTTGCTATATTCCCTCTTCATGGTCGTCTCTCCGTAAACACGCGCAGTTCACTGGCATCAGGTGTCAAGCCGATATGATGCGCATACCGTATAACAATAGCGTGTTTTTTGGAGAATCAACACTGACAGCGTAAAAAATCTGGGATTCTGCAAATGAAACTGGCCCGGCTGAACGAACGCCAGCAATCAACCACGCAAGATACATGCATCGGCACCGATGTCAAACCGATAGCAGCCGCTAAACGAATACGTGGAGGCCTTCATCATTCCCTGTGTTCCGCAGCAAGAAGTGCGTCTATCCAGTCAGCAAACGTCTGGTGACATGCCTGAAAGTCTTGCACAACCTGAGATGCAATTTCTGAGACCTCGTTGACGCGGTCTTTGCGCAGGCGGGATTTATACATATTGCGGAATAGGTGCCGAAAACGGCGCAGTTCGTCCAGGGGCTCGACCAAGTCTGGCGGTATGATCGCGGGGCGAATACCGGGGATAGCGATCTTCATTCGGTCTATCAGTTCTTTGTGCCACGCTGCGTCATCCAGACTGTTTTCAAAGTGCTTGGCAACTCGGAGGAAGTAGCCTTCAAAGGCGGTGTATACATTATGGACCAGGTAGGCAACGGCGGTTGTTGCCATCTCATCATCCTGTGCATGGGCAGCGCGAGCAACCATGTCGGTGTGGCGCCGGGCGCTTTCAGCAATGAATTGATAGTCGTCTTCCAACTGAGCCCGCAACAGGCGCAGGCGCTCGCTATCGCTCATACAGCACTACTCCTGCGGACTGAATTGAGCAGACCATTGAGTCATCCTGTTCCTCCAGTTCCACCCAGTCAATCCTCCAGTCAGACTGCTGGCTCATTTTCCACCCAACGATGGAGCCACCCTCCACCGCCAGGTCTATGTCTGAGCCTTCACGAAACCGCAGCCTCCGGTCAAAGACAGAGCCAAAGCCCCAAATGCGTCTCACGGTTGTATCTGCCGCTCCAATCTCGTGTGCCAGCTTCAGAGCATGATTATGGGCGGCGCTGCGCCGTTGCTCAAGAGCTGCGGCTCGTGCGGCCTCTTTTTTGAGTCTGCGTTGTGCTACCTCGCGTGTGTTCTCCGCCGTCCAGTTCACCCCTCAAGTGTAGCCCGCGCTTGGGCCGCGGTCAATGCGCTGGCAGACTACTGGCTGTCGCTCATTAACGCCTCTGCATCCGGCCCGCAGAGTGAGTTTTCGCTGCCTTCCTGGAGTTCGTGTGCCAAGGTGGATAGGGCCCGCCGCACATCTATTGCATCCGGGGCTTCGGCAAATGGCACTTCGTCAATGATGGTAGGTGGAAAGGTCTTGAGGCGATATGCAATGTCTTCCGCCGTCAACATCGCCTTCTGCTCTGCATCCGTCAGAGCCTGTTTCCAGTTGAAGCGGTACTGCTTGGCTATGCTGAGGATATCAATGATATCGCGACCCTCATCCCTATCCAGAACGGCGGTGAGCTTGTTGGCAAGAATGTTCCGTACACAGTCAATGACAATGCCGTCGCGCTGTTCCGGCAAACCTACCCGGGGAACTCTGTCGGCTACGAAATCGATCTTGAGTGTCTGTGATGCTTCATGGATCACGACGCGTTTAAAGTCGCGCGCGTCGACATCGACCTGAAGCTCCGGATAGATGGGGGTGAGACGCGAGATAGCCCGACGAAAGAACTCTGGAAAGAGATGAGGCTCATCGGCAAAGAGATCAAGGTCATCGCTGAATCGATGTTTGAGATAGAAGCGGCTTAGTGCCGTGCCACCGCCAAGATAGAAGCCAGCAGGCTCGACAAAGATCTGCGCCAAGAAGCGGTCTTGAAGGTGGTACAGTGCCTCATAGGAGCTGGGCTCTACTTTCATGTGCGCTTCCGTTCCACCCAGTCCAGTTCGGGGATTGCTTCCTTAATGTCACAGTACAGGTAGCGCCAAACCTTGCGCCGGCGCTCGATATGCGGCTTGAACATAGGCCGCTCAAGATCTCTGAGAAACCTACCAATGCTCTGTGCGTCAAAAATCTGTGTGATGAGGCGCGTGTCCGATGTCTCGGAGAAGATCTTGTTGAACAAGCGCCGGTGCTCCTCTGCCGTGCCGCTTTGGAGAATGCGGAGCCAGTCCTCGACGGTCTCGGTGGTGTTGCCCCAGGTGCAATTTGCATGGGCCTGGGCGACAGCCTTCCGGCGCTCCGTATTCCGCTGCGACTCGGCTGCGACGCGTCGACTGTTGAACTCCCGATAACCTGTTTCGGCCATGTCTGTAGTATACACGCTGAATACTGGATAGGTCGAGTTCGTAGGAGGGCGATGTCAAGCCACATTTAAAGTGTCCCCGGTGGGGGTGCGGACAGTATCATTGTGGTCTAACAGCAAAACCTTTACATGTTCGACGCCCTCGACTTCCTCGCCGTCTTCGAGTATCCCGACGAGCTGGGGCGGATTCTCCGGCATCTGGTCAAGATGGGGCGTTCCC
>CAZQIK010000386.1:0-2749 GCA_964593085.1 uncultured Spirochaeta sp. | reverse complement strand
AGCCCGTTCTCCACGGCTGGCAGCCCCTGAGCTTCTGCGGCATCTTTCACCGCCACAATCTTGAGCGGAATATCAAGCTTGGACCGAACGGCCTCAAGCACCGTCAGGTCACCGCATACCAACGGCACACAGTAGTCCCAGAGATTCTCCAGGACAAAACTCTTCAGAGTGATCTCGGGCCCAATTCCGGCCGGATCCCCCGTGCTAACTGCAATTAACGGATGTGTACTGCTCATGCTATTACTCCTGCGCTATAAGCACTGTGGAATCACGCCGCCGCACCTAATGCTGTGAGGAAAGGTAGAGGATGAGTAGCGAGAGAATCCCTGCACCGCTGAAGAAAGAGATAAGGCAGCTCTCTTTGTCTTTGGGCATTTCTTCCTTCACGGTGTTTAGAATGAGGGCGCCTGTGACCAGGGCCCAGAGCACCGGCCGAGCGTCGGCGGCAATGCGCTCACCTACCACATAACCGGCAAGAAGTGCCGCCGCAAGTACCCAGCGCCCCCAGGTATGGTAGCGGTGACTGTGGTGCCTGCTGAGTCCTTCATCCGACATATAGAAGTGCAGTGCGAGCACCAGGCCCAGAAGTAGCGCGGCCAAAGAGCCGCGAGAACTAATGCCGTTAAGCAGGTCACCAATGAGGAAGTTATATCCGGCAAAAAAGAGAATATGCACGCCGAAAAAGAGTGTTCCGGTATAGTCTGCACCACCACGTCTGAGACTGGCCTGGCGCGAAGCCAGTGCAAGCACCTCAAGCGCATAGAAGAGTCCAATGCCGACAAGCGCCAGCAGGTAGGCCTGCTTTGGAAAGACCAGCCCGGCGCTATGCTCAAGTTCACGTTGAGCAGCGCTGAGTTCCGGAAGGAGTTCAAGAAATACGTAGGCAAGCGAAACGCCGGCGGCAAGCGAGATCCACCGGAACTGGGGCAAGAGGCGCTCAAGCCAAGCGGCCTTGCCCACAAACACCGTTATCAAGGCTAAGAGCAGGACGATGCTTAAACTGAGAGCTGTCATACGTGAGCCGCCTTATACCACGAAGCGCTTCACCTGGGAGTTGAGCCGCAGAATATTTTTTTCATTCTCACTGCCAGCGTCGGACATTGCAGCCATTCCCTGGTTCACCGCTTGGACCTCGGTAATGATTTGCTGCAGCTCCGAGGTCACCTCTCCCGAGACATTTGAAACCCGATCAATTCCGTTACTCAGGGACGTTGTACTGGAGTCTATTTCTTTTGCTGCCGTGCGTACTTCAGAGGCTATCTGGTCAAGTGCGGTGACCGCCCGCATAATCTCGTTACTGGCTACCGACTGCTCATTCATTCCAGCAACGATCTCGCTCATGGACTCCGTCACGTTTTGTATTTCAACGACGATTTGGTCGAAAGCGTTTCCAGCAGCACGATTATTTTGACCGGCAAAAGCAATTTTCTCAGCTTCTAGCTTAAGAGTTGAGCCAATTGTTTTCGCATGCTCCGCCGTTTGCTCCGCAAGATTTCGAATTTCCTCAGCCACAACTGCAAACCCCTTGCCAGCCTCACCTGCATGCGCCGCTTCAATTGCTGCGTTCATACTTAAAAGATTTGTTTGCGAGGCAATGCCGTTAATTACGTCAATCAGCCCAAGCAGGTCTTCGGTGGATTTTTCCATCTCTGCTATTGAGCGCACCGACTCGGACATCTTATCATTTGCATCTTGTGCGGTGCTGACGAGGGTTTGCGCGCCTTCGCGCCGTTTATTGGCAATCTGAGCTAAGTTAGCAATAGAGGCATTCATCTGCTCGACGGCCGCAAGCGAGTCGGCCACTTCCTGGGCCTGCGTCTCAGCAACAACAGTCATGTTTTCAACCGATGCGGATATCTCATTCACGGAGGCTGCCGAAGCCTGTATCTCGCCGTTCAGCGACTCCAACCGCGTCCCATTAGTTTCGGCTGCCGCCGATACCTCGCCAAGGCGATGCGCCGAGTCTTGTGTAGCTTCCATGAGCGTTTGCCCTATATCTTTCCCGCTATCCGAGGCCGCCTTCATTTCCGTAACGACCTCCTGAATGCGTTCCACAAAGGCATTAAAGGCTGCGGCAATGCGGCCAATCTCATCTTTGGACTGAACTTTCAGCCGCTGTGTTAGGTCGCCTTCAGCTCCAGAAATGTTCTCTAAATTTGCCAGCAATGCCCGCAGGGGCTTAACAAGAAACACATGCATAAACGGAAAAGCCGTTGCAACGAGAAATACCAGGATAATTGCAACCAGCCCGACAATACCCCAGGCATAGGACCGCACGGCTGCATCAATCTCTGAGACATCGATCCGCATCTCAAGCTCGTTCCCACGGAAGGTCATGACGCCGTCCTCAACGGAGTACTCCTCAGCTACAGCGCCCGCAGCGGGAACGACGCTTAGAACCTTTTCATCACTCATACGTTCAGCTAAACGGTCCAGATAGTCTTGATCCGACCTGGACTCAGGCGCAACCGTCTGCGAAAGGATCGAAGCCTGAAAGCGATAGTGATTCTCCATTTCTTCTCGACGATTACCGCCGGTGAAGTAGAGAATAATGCCTTCTACCAACACAAACGAGATTGAGAGAATGAGAATGATTTTCACACTTATGCCGATGTAACGATTTGAGTTTTCACCCTGTGCCATGTAACACCTTACCCCGCTGTTGAGCTGCTATATACTGTTTGCAATTGCATATGCAACAATTTACGCTTCGTGCGCCGGTAGTGCAAGGGCTTTTTTGCAGGGCAGC
>CAZQIK010000385.1:0-2753 GCA_964593085.1 uncultured Spirochaeta sp. | reverse complement strand
ATGGCCGCGGCCAAAGCGGAAGATGCTACCGAGATTACCGAGGCTCCCGAGCGGACGGACTACACACCGCCTACCGAGCGTGTTACGGGGCAGGAACGTCTGCCGGTTACAGAAGAGGTGGAGCGGGACCATGCACGGGAGCGAGCAGGTCAGACAAGCGCAGGAGAAGGCGGCCGTAGTGCTAAGTCCGACTCGGCGAGTCTGCCGGATGGGGTTGTCAATGCCGATAGGCCGCCGCGCATTCAGCTGCCACGGCCCTTGGCCGAGATATCGCCTGAGTATCCAGTACACGCACGACGACGTGGCTTGGAAGGAGTAGTGGTGATCCGGGTTACTATATCGCCCAAAGGAGAACCGGTGAACACGACCATTGTCTCCGCTTCCGCGCATGCACAACTCAACGAGGCGGCAGTCTTGGCGGTACGGGAGGCACGTTTTCGACCGGGGACCATTGACGAGAGTCCGGCAGAAATGAACCTCAGCATTCGCATTGTTTTTGAGGTATCCTAACCCACCATGCAGAATAATGTGCGACCGACCAGGACTACCCTACTCCTCACCGCTGTGATTCTTGCCGCCGCCGGGATTGCATTCTGGGCCGTTTACACTCATACAGGTACGGGCTCGGCCTCGTCGTCAAGCAGCACCTCACAGCCTGTGCAGCTTGCGGTGTCCGGCAATGCAACTCACATGCGGTATGCGGAGAACCTGTCCATTGAGCACCCAGCCGACCGTCCGGGGGTGACCGAGATTACTATCCATGAACCATGGCCGGGCGCGGCGCCTATTCGCTACGCGGTACTGCAACCGGGAGCCCGGCTGCCAGCCGGGGAGCGGGAGTATGCCGCGGTTGTGGGCGCCGAACCGGAACGGATTATATCGCTAGTGACCCCAAGCATCGCGCATATGGCGGATCTCGGACTGCTGGGAAACTTGGTTGGAGTTGAAAACCCAGACTACATCTACAGCAGAGATGTACTCACACGGCTTGAATCAGGTGATGTTGTTCGCGTGGGTGGTGGGCCGGAGCTGGACATGGAGCGTGTTGTTGCGTTGCAGCCTGATCTGGTGTTTGTATCGGCGCTGGGGCCGGATGAAGCGGCATTGCGACGACTGAACTCAGCTGGCATTCCGGTAGTACTGCTTTCCGACTGGCGTGAGCACAGCCCTTTAGGGCGAGCCGAGTGGCTTAAGCTCTTTGGTGCGGTGTTCAACCGGAACGAGCAGGCAGAGGAAATCTTTGCCAAACGCGCCGAGCGGTATGAAGAGCTGCGCTTGCTTACCACACAGCTTCCGGATAAGGAGCGCCCAAGCATTATGGCAAATGGACCTTGGCAGGGTTCTTGGGCCATCCCGGCAGGTGATAGTTACATAGCACGGCTATTTGATGATGCAGGCGGAAAGTATCTCTGGGAGGATATTCCGGGTACCGGCTCTCATTTTATAGATCTGGAGTCAGTACTGGCGCGGGCCGCAGACGCGGAGTACTGGTTTAATCTCAACTATGACTGGAACTCCCGTGCCGATGTTCTCAAGGCCGACCCAAGACTGGCCCGTTTTCACCCATATCAGACCCGGAACATGTATCACCACAACGCGCGCGTGCGCGACTCTGGGGCCAACGACTTTTGGGAGTCTGGTGCAGGTCACCCCGAACTAGTGCTTGCCGATCTGGTGCATATAATGCACCCGGATCTCCTGCCGGACCACAGCCTTGTCTACTACCGGAAGCTGGAGTCCTAATGGCCGCACGCCCCGACCTCAAGCTCCGTGTTGGACTCCGTGTTGGCCTGCTCCTCCCGCTCTTGGCGCTCGTTATCATAACGGCCCTCATGCTGGGCTCGGTGCCGGTAGGACCGGCTGATGTAATGCGCGCCCTGTTTCATGGATCCAGCACCGCCCCGGATGCCGAGTTCCGCACCGCTTACATTGTTATACGTGAGGTGCGCTTACCGCGGGTGCTACTCGCCATGGGCGCTGGCGCGGCCTTGAGCCTGGCGGGCCTGCTCATGCAGACGGTGTTCCGCAACCCCTTGGCAGGCCCGGGCGTCCTTGGCGTCGGCGCCGGCGCCAGCCTTGGGGTTGCCCTTGTAGTCCTCAGCGGCCTGGGCGCGCAGCTTTCCAGCCCCTCGCTGTTTGCCGCCCTTGGCGGCGCCGGTTTAGTGGTGGCGGTCATTATGGCGGCACACCGAGTTGTAGATGACCCGGTTGTCCTTTTGGTGCTGGGTTTGCTTTTTGGATACGCGGCAAGTGCACTTACTACACTTCTCATGGCGGCCAGTCCGGCAGCCGGTCTTGAACGCTACATCATTTGGAGCTTTGGCTCCTTTGCCTTACCCCCAGGTGCAGTTCAGCCAGCGCTACTCTTTGGGGTAACCGGTGTGGCGGCGCTACTGGCACTCAGAGGATCACACCTTGACGCCCTCCTCCTTGGCCGAGCCTATGCAGAAAGCAGCGGGGTGCACGCGCGAGCCCTGCAGGGCAGCTTGCTGGTTATTGCCAGCATACTCACGGGTATCGTGACCGCGTACACCGGGCCAATTTCCTTTGTTGGGGTCGCGGTGCCGCATCTTGCTCGGGGTTATCTGCGTAGTTCGCGACACCGGGTACTGGTTCCGGCAACGGTGCTGAGTGGTGCCGTCATAACCGTGTTGGCAGATCTCATTGCACGGGTGCCGGGAAGCGGCCGCGTGCTGCCACTGAACGCGGTTCTGGCAGATCGGAAGAGCACACGTCTGAACTCCAGTCACGTG
>CAZQIK010000384.1:0-2757 GCA_964593085.1 uncultured Spirochaeta sp. | reverse complement strand
GTACAGGTTTATCACCGGAACATCCGGTACTAGAGGTTCGTAACCTCAAGAAATATTTTCCCATCCGCACAGGTGTTCTCAGCCGAGTGACCGGTCACGTCAAAGCCGTCGACGGCGTATCTTTTAGCATACGTTCCGGCGAGACCTTCGCTCTGGTGGGCGAGAGCGGCTGTGGCAAGAGCACCACCGGCCGGACAATTCTCCGTTTAACCGGGGCAACCGGTGGCGAAATTCATTACGATGGCGAGAATGTTCTGGCTGCCACAGGCGAGCGCATGCGAAAACTGCGGAGATCAATGCAGATCGTCTTTCAAGATCCATACAGCGCGCTGAACCCGCGTATGACGATTGGTGCGGCAATTCGGGAAATACTTCAGGTGCATGGAATAGCATCCGGTGCCGAGGCGCAAGAGCGAGTAGAGGAGCTACTGGTTCGGTGCGGACTCGAGTCCTACCATAACTCACGCTATCCGCATGAGTTCTCCGGGGGCCAGCGACAACGAGTGGTTATAGCGCGTGCGCTTGCACTGGACCCTCAGTTTATTGTCGCAGATGAGCCTATCTCGGCACTTGATGTGAGCATTCAAAGTCAGATCATAAATCTTCTTGAGGACCTCCAGGACGACCTCCAGCTTACCTATTTATTTATTAGCCACGACCTGAGCGTGGTGCGACATATGGCGGACCGAGTGGGAGTAATGTATCTGGGAAAACTTGTCGAGGTCGCGGACAAAGACGAGTTTTACCGGGAGCCGCTTCATCCGTACAGCCAAGCATTGCTTTCGGCCATTCCGGTAAGTGACCCAAGCGCTAAGAAAAAGCGGATCATTCTCAAGGGAGATGTCCCGAGTCCCTCCAATCCACCAGCCGGTTGCCCTTTTCACACCCGTTGCCCGTATGTCATGGATGTATGCCGGAGCGTGGTTCCGGAACTCAAACCAACACCCTCCGGGCATTATGCCGCCTGCCACCTTGTTCATCCAAATGCATAAACGCCGCGGGCGGCACGCAAACCGCACAGGGCCCCGGAGGGCTGCCCGGACCGATACCTTTGCCTGGCTCATTGCTGCGGTGCAAGTTCTGGGTCCGATTCTGGCGGTGCTGATACTGTCGGTCGTGCTGGCCTACAGCGTTATACATTTTACTTTTCTACGCTAACGATACTTTCGATTGTAGACACTCAGCAGCAAACCTACACCAATCATTCCGGTCCACAAAGTAGAACCACCGTAAGACAAGAAAAATAGCGGGAGTCCGGTAATAGGCAGTATTCCCATAGCCATGCCAATGTTAACCACAAAGTGTGTGAAAATCATTGCCGCCACCCCAGCCGCAACGTAAGCCCCAAAGGCGTCTTTAGCGTATCCAAGTATGAGCACCGCCCGCAACAGGATAAGGAAAAAGAGAATAAAGATGCCGAAGGCTCCCATGAATCCCCACTCCTCGGCAATAATTGAAAAGATGAAGTCGGTGCTTTGCTGCGGCAGATACTGAAAATGGCTCTGTGTACCCTGCAGGAAACCTTTACCCCAGACGCCGCCGGAACCGACGGCAGTAACCGACTGAATCGTGTTCCAACCCGCGCCACGGGGATCTATACTTGGATCTAAAAAGACTACCAGTCTCATTAGCTGATACGGTCGGAGAAAACTCCGTAAAAATACCGAGGCCGCCGCACCAACCGCCGGAATAGAGACACCGTACGCGATAGCTGAAAACCATCGACGTTTCGTGACTACCCGCCCTACGATCGCAAGTAGGACAACGAGTATCAGGCTGCCGAGAAGTATAGTAACCGGCCCCGATTCGCTAAGCACCGATATGAGCGGTGAGCTGCGTTGAAGCACAAACTGCTCATAGGTCGGCAAGAGCGTGAAGAGTAGCACACACATTCCGGAGAGTATAAAAAATCCTACATGACTTGCTTTGGCGCCAGCCACAAATGCCATGACAATATACAGTGGAAAGTACACGGCGGCAGTACCGAGATCCGGCTGAACCGCTATCAACACAGTTGGCGGAATCACCAAAAGCATGCCGAGGATAAAGGTGGGAAGCTTGCGAATTCCGCTTGCCACGTGATCAAGATACTTAGCCACTACAAGAATGAAGGCAAGTTTCGCGAACTCTGAAGGCTGTATACCAAATTGCCAAAGCCCAAGCCAGCGGCGAGCTCCGTTAACTACACGGCCAAACAAAAGCGTTATCACGAGGAGCAACAGCATCGCTACGAAAAGATATACCGCAACGTCGCGGTAAACGTGGTAGTCGGTGAATGCGACGCTTAGCATGAGTAGTAAGCCAATTCCGGCCCAGATGATCTGCCGCACATACTCGCTGGAAAACACAACTCCGGTGGATGTCACACCGCTTGAGTAGATAAAGAGTATGCCCACAATCGTTAGCAGCACGACTGAGAAAAAGAGAAGCATGTCGAACTCAAATATTGAGTGGGATCGCGTTTCGTGCAATAAATGCCTCGCTTAGATTCGACCCAGAAATGACTTTAGAAACTCGTACACCCGGATTGCCGAGCTAATCGACAAGCGCTCATCAGGGCTATGAGGCCCCCGAATGTCCGGCCCAATAGAGATCATTTCCATTCCAGGGATCTTAGATCCTATCACACCACACTCCAGACCGGCATGAACCACCGCAACCTCAATCTCGGCACCGTTCAACTCTTGATACAAGTCTCGGCATTTTGCAAGCAAAGCCGAGTGCGGATTCGGTTGCCAGGACGGATACTCACTTACG
>CAZQIK010000383.1:0-2759 GCA_964593085.1 uncultured Spirochaeta sp. | reverse complement strand
CAGCAAGCCTGCGGCAAGCTCGGCCTGTGTGAGGGCGGAAAAGGGGCTGGCACGCGGGTAGTCGGGCGCTACAAGCAACTCCTTGCGGTGTAGAATTGGTGGGTTACTGCGTTCTCGGTAGTCGGTGAAGCTCGGTTCGGTACGGCCTGGGGTGTCAGTGCGGCCTGGGGTGTCGGTACCAGTTGCGGTGTCGGTGTGGCTAAAGCTGGTCTTAAGAGATGCGGCTAAGGCCGGGTGGCCGGTATCGTCAAAGCGTGGGTAGCACAGCTGGGCACAGGCGTCCGCCCGGGCTGAGATTCGCAGGATGTTCCAGGCACCAAGACCGGCGGGTGTTCGTTCGCGCCAGAGAAGATCGAGCCGGGTGGGCAACTCCGGACAGATGTCCGCAACGTAGATATCGACCAGAGATCTGTGGGCGTACAGATCACTCCGCGTCCGTTTGCCGAGCCCCGCGCGGGTAAGGGAGCTCAGAAGCATGGTGAGGTCTTCCTGCAGGGTGCGTGCGTGCTTCATAGACTTAGTGTAACGCTGCGGGCGCGGCGAATGCTATTCCTTTACCGCGTGAGCCCGTAGATCTTCCAAGTTGCAGAACTCGAGTGCAAGCATGTGGGTGGCCGAGAGGACTACCGCTGGCGCCATGCCTGCTTGGAATGCTTCCTGCCACCGGGGGGCGCATAAGCACCAGCGGTCACCGGGCTTGAGGCCGGGGAAGTGCCATTCGGGGTGCGGCGTGGAGAGATCATTTCCGCGTGCCGCGCTGAAGGTTAAAAACTCTTCGGTTACTTGGGCGCATACTGCATGAACTCCGGTGTCGCCTTCGCCGGTGCTGCAGCTTCCATCTCGAAAATATCCTGTGAGCGGCTGCTCGGAGCAGCCTGTGAGCTCGGTTCCCAGTACATTCTTTGCCATGGCCTTAAGATGCCTCCGTGCGACGAAATTGTCCAGTTTTTGCGAGCCTTTGCAGGCGCGGTCGATTTGCCCTTTGCACCAAGAGAAACGGAAGGTTGGTAGCGGCGGCGTAGACCGGCATCCAGATGGCTATCTCGGGCGGATTCCAGAGGAAGAAAGTTACGGAGAGCACAATCGGCAACCAGTGGGTGAGTTCGGCTCGCCTGGTCTCGGCAATGAAGCGCTGGAGATACTCGCCGTTGTCGTTGGTGCGGAGCCCAGGGGAGAGCGAGCGCTTGGCGAATCCGCCTGCGAAGGTAGCGCCAGCCTCGGGAAGGAGGTCCTTCCAACGATGTATCCGCAGGGCTCGTCGGTACAGCCTGCCCTCGGCTTCAAAGGCGCGTGTTTTAAATAGCGGGCTTTCGTGGTCGAAAAAGCGTGCGGGCATATGATGAGTAGCAAAGCCACTGCCAATGTGAAAGAGAACCCAGTTAGCTGCAATGAGCAGGACTCTAAGCCACAGTGACATACATGCTACCCCGCTATTCTGGTTTTGCTGGCGCGGGCTTAGGTGTGCTGCGCGAGTGTAGCTGTACTGTGCGACCGCGCCAGTCCACGCTGCCGCCGCCAGCGCGAATCCAGAGCGCGCGTACCATCACGCTCCCAAAGAAGATTAGATGCACAGGAAAAGTTAGTGCCACCCCAACACCAAAGCTGCCGTAGGTGCGCACGCTGAGCGCAAGCAGGACGGCATAGGCGGCATACACCGTAACTGCAACCCATCCTCCAAGAAGCGCAAGCGATGATCCGGCCAGCGTTAGCCCGGCCTGAACCGCGGCGGTGACCGCACCGGTGATCCATAATGACTGCAGCAGCAGTGTGCGGGTTGGGGTAGCTCCAGCTCCTTGCAGGAAGTTCTTGGTCCAGCCGTTATGCATCTCAAGCGGGCCGTTAGGGTACATGCGGAAGCTTACCGCGCTCCCACCCAGGTAGTTTCGGACGGCCGTTCCCGTACGTAGACAGCATTTGCCTAAATCGACATCGTCAAGGACCGAGTCCCGAACCGCTTCGTGTCCGCCACAGCGGAAGTAGGTTTGTCTTTCAAAAAGGATACACGGGCCAAAGAGCCCCAGCGAGGCCGAGCCGACCCCCACTGCCGTTACCACCTGCGCGTTAAAGAGCGCGCTGAACGACTCATACACGCGCGCGGTACGGTGATACGGCTGTACCGAAACAACTCCCCGGTCGGTCTCTCGGGCGGCAACTATTCGTTCAAGGGCTGTTGGATCCAGCTCTACATCGGCGTCAAGAAACATCAGGAGTTCGCCCGCGGATTCTGAAGCCCCTGTGTGGCAGGCCCAGGTCTTACCGACCCAGTTGTGCGGCCGTGGTGGGGTAGACAGCACCCGCGCGCCATGCGTACGTGCGACTTGCGCGGTCTGGTCTGTTGACTCGTCGTCTACCACCAGAATCTCAAGCGGCTGCAGTGATTGCTCCGCGAGGCTTTTGAGAAGCGTCGGAATCCTGGTTGCTTCGTTCCGGGCGGGAATAATGATACTAAGGGTAGGGGAGTGTGTGGAGCTCCGACCCCGGCCGGTCGTGTTTGATTCGGCGGGCGGAAGAAGTTCGGTCGATTTCCGAACAACCCGAACGCCAAAGATGAGAGTTCCAGCACCAAAGCCTATAACCAGTACTACAAGAAGCCATAAAGCCAACATCGCTTATAACATACACATCTTCGGCTGCCTGTGGCAGCCATCTGCATTAAATAGGAAATGCGAAAATGGTTCCCAATCCGAGGGTGAAGATCCATGCCCCGTACAGCGCGTGCTCGACCGCGGTATCTATGAGCGAACGACTGCGCAAATAGG
>CAZQIK010000382.1:0-2776 GCA_964593085.1 uncultured Spirochaeta sp. | reverse complement strand
GCCAGGCTGGTACCGACTGATAGCGGGGCACGACCGTTGGTTTACCGGTCTGGGGGCACGCCGTGAAGATTACTACACCGTGCGCCGTGTCGACCCAAGCTACAAGGTCTACTTTTGTAGCAGCTTACGCAACGAGGTAGGCAACGCGGTGACCATTCCGGCCGACCTTGCGGCGTCACAAGCACTGTTTGAGACGTACGAGCCGGGCGCAGGCGAGCGGCTTACTGCATTCCTCAAGCAGGCACAGCGCAGATATAATCGTGCGATGTCGGAACTCATGTATCGCAACTCCAACTCGCTGTTTCATCGGCTCAAAGGTGCGATCTTGCAGAATCTGCGCCAGCTGACCTTGTTTACGACGCACCGTGACCGCGTGGAACGTTCCTTTACCCATCCATATCTCAGAAAGATTCTGCAGGCTCCGGTTGCGTCTTTTGGTATGTCGGCGGCCGAAACACCGGCTGCATGCACGCAGATGAACTATATCGATTTTTGTCTTGGCATGTGGTACCCGGAAGGTGGGCTTGGAAAGGTTGCGGAGTCAATGCACAAGGTTGCCGAGAGCCATGGTGCGAGGTTTGTCTTTAACACTGAGGTCACAGGAATTCGCAGCTCATCAGGTGGGGCATCGCGGGTGTACGTCCGCAGCAACTGCGACGAGGATGAGGTGCATGCAGACGCAGTTGTGCCGAGCGGCGACTACCCATATAGCCTCAGCCACTGTGGCCGCCCTGGTCGCGCAGACCGCTCATGTCGCCCTGGAGAAAAGACCTTATCCGCGGCACAGCTCAACTATTATGTGGGTTTTAGCTGCAAGCTTCCGCGGCTTTCCCACCGCACATTTTTTTGGGACGCGGACTGTGATGACAACCTTGCTGCCGTCAGAGGCAACACCGGCGGGCCGCATATCCCCCTCTTTTATCTGGAAATACCCTCTATTACCGATCCAAGCTGCGCTCCCGAGGGTCACGAGGCAGTTAGTATAACTGTTCCATTCGCATCGGGCCTTGAAGATTCCGATGAACTACGCCAGCAGTGTTTCACTATCGTGCTGGATCAAATAGAAAAAGTAACCGGCAAAACACTGCGTGAAGCAGTTGTCTTCCACGAGACTGCATGGTTTGCTTCTATGCACGACTCAAAAAAGCTCTCTAATTTCAGTCAAAGAAACTCGCCGCTACGCCGCGTAAGTGGTACATTCATGGATAGTAAAGTGCGTGCGGCGATGCACAGCACCGAATAACGAACAAAACACGTACATCATTTTAGGAGATGCTTATGTCTTTACGAGTACTATCACGTACGCTATTACTAGGTTTAATTCTGGTTTCTGCTGCCCTGTTTGTTGCATGCAGCCCCGAGGCTGAAGAGACCGAGACGCAGGAAAACGTTCTTCGCATAGGGTTGCGAAAGCTGACAACCATCGACCCTGCTCTTGGAGCAAACGATCCGGAAGTTATGTTCAACCGACTCCAGCACGATTACCTCATTGAGATTCCACCCGACGGTACGCTTGAACCCAGCCTTGCAACCGACTGGGAAATAAGTGACGACGGCTTAACGTATACCTTCAGTCTTCGTGAGGGAGTTACATTTGAGGACGGCAGCGCTTTTGGAGCCGAAGATGTTGTGTTCACCTTTGAGCGGCTTGTATCTGAGGGTTCATCCATTGTGGGCCTCATGGGCCAGAACGAAGATGAGAGTGCGTCATGGAGTGTAACTGCTGAAGACGATCAAACTGTTGTGTTTACGCTCGAAGAACCCAACGCCGATTTTCTGTACGGTGTAGCCTCGCGTTTTGCTATGATTCTCTCAAGCGAAAGCGACGCGGTAAACCAGTTTGGTGATGGTGAAAACACCTACGAGAGCTTCAATGGTACTGGACCATTTATTCTGGTAGAGTATGCAACAGATCAGGTAGCTCGATTTGTCGCGAATCCGGACTACTGGGGTGGGGCGCCAGCTCTTGACGGTATCGAGCTGGTGTTCTTTGACGACGATCAGTCGCAGCTGGATGCCTTTCGAGGTGGCTCGCTTGATTTCATCATTAAGGTGCCCGACGAGCTATCACCGGCACTCGAAGAAGTGACAGACGCTACCGTGCTTCGCCGCCCAACCAACACGCATCCGGTGGTGCGGCTACGTGCCGATGAAGGGTCAATTGGTGAGGACGTGCGCATACGTCAAGCCTTCAAGTTTGCAACTGATCGAGAGCTTCTTAATTTAGATGCCCTTGATGGCGCTGGCACTGTGGCCAACAACGATCCTATCGGCCCCACCTATGGCGCGCTCTACAATCCGCAGGATAATCGCGAGCATGATCCTGAACAGGCCAAGGAACTCATTGCAGCGGTCATGGCAGATGGTACAGGTAATGGGTATGTGGTCGATGTCGACGGCGAAGCCCGGGTTGAGGTGGCGTTCTATGTTGGTGATACGTTCGAATATGCGCGTGTGGCGGAGTTTCTTCAACAACAATGGAGGGACGCAAATATCTATGTCGAGCTGAATGTTGTCCCTGAAAATGTGTACTACGCAGACGGAGAGAACAACTGGTTGAATGCCCAACTCGGAATGACCGCATGGGGAGATCGCCCGACGCCTCAAGAATACTTAAGCGTTGCATACACCGAAGGTGCAGCCTTCAATGAGTCCCGCTGGGTTAATACTGAGCTTGCTCAGTTGGCGGCGGAAAGCTCCCGGACTGCCGATATCGAGGAACGCTCTGCTATTTATGACCAAATCAGCGGCGTGTTCTTGGAGGCGGGTCCCATTA
>CAZQIK010000381.1:0-2779 GCA_964593085.1 uncultured Spirochaeta sp. | reverse complement strand
TTTTTTTTTTTTTTCAAGCAGAAGACGGCATACGAGATCATTTCACGTGACTGGGAGTTCAGACGTGTGCTCTTCCGATCTGGGAAAAGGCGTAAACGAGACCGGCCTTTCACGCAAGCATATTATGGACGGTGTGGCGGCAAGTCTGGAGCGACTTGATACCGAGTACATCGACCTGTACCAAATTCACGGCTGGGACCCACTGACCAGGCTTGAGACAACGCTGGGAACCTTGAGTGATCTGGTGCGCCACGGCAAGGTACGCTATGTGGGGGCCAGCAACATGCTGGGCTCTCAGCTGCAGAAGGCAATTGATGTTGCGGTAGCGGCGGGACTGGAACCCTTTATGACGCTTCAGCCGCAGTACAACCTGCTGGCCCGCGGTACCGAGTGGGAGCTGCTGCACGTTGCCAGGGAGGAAGGCCTGGGAGTGCTCCCGTGGAGCCCCCTTGCAGGTGGCTGGCTCAGCGGTAAGTATTATCGGGGCATGGAGGCTCCGCCGGAAGGCAGCCGCATTGCACGTGGAGAAAAGAACGGTTCGATGGAACGCTGGAGCCGTCGTAACACTGAACACACCTGGGGTGTACTGGACACGCTGTTTGCGGTATCCCAGGAAACCGGGAAAACACCGGCCCAGGTAGCGGTGAACTGGTTACTGTGCAAGGATGTAGTGAGCTCACCAATTATTGGGGCGCGGACCATGGATCATCTGCTCAATTATCTGGGAGCCTGCGAGTTTCGGCTGAGTTCAGAACAGATGGCACAACTCGACTCCGCCAGTGATCCTGATTTTGGCTACCCCTACGACTCGGACGCCGAGTACATGCGCGTGCGCGACTAAGCAATGTCGTCATCCATGAGTTCTACATCACGCGTCTTACCACGCTCGCTCCTCTTTGTGCTTGGATCTCTTGTAATAGTTCTGAGCGTCCCCGGCCAGACCGCAGGGGTTAGCGCCTTTACCGGCCCACTGTTGGACGCCATGAGCATGAGCCGGGCGCAACTAAGCTTGGCATATCTTATCGGCACCATTACCAGCGCATTGATGCTCACGCCGGCCGGAAAAGTCTACGACCGGCTCGGCAGCCGTGTGACCGGAACCGGCGTATCGGTGGCGCTGGCACTGAGTCTGGTCGGTTTAACCCAGGCACCCCGTGCACTGAGCATGCTCGACTCCACCGGGCTACCAACCGCCGCCTCGGCGCTGATCATTATGTCCGTGGGCTTTTTCCTTATTCGGTTCTTTGGGCAGGGCCTCATGCCGCTCGTGGGGCGCACGATGATTCTGAAATGGTTTGACGACAAGCGGGGCGCCGTGAGTGCGGTGGTTGGCAGCGTTGTTCCCTTGGCTTTTGCGGTAGCGCCGCCGGTCTTTAACGGTCTCATTGGCAGCTACGGAATGACCGGCGCCTGGCTTATTATTGCGGTCGTTCTTGGCCCTGGTTTGGCGCTTGTGGTGGCCTTTACTTTTAGTGATCCTCCCGCGGACTACCAACCGCCGGCTTCGTCCCCAGATAAAGAGCCGGGCCTCATTCTCAGACTGGCATCAGGGTCACGTTCGGTAGCGGCCCGTGTGGGCCGCCGAGTTGGTTTGCGTCCCAGCAAGGAGCCCATGCGGCCGGAACGGGATATTGCGCTTGCAGAGGCCCGCCGCAGCCTGGCCTTCTGGGTGTTTCTCTTGGTAGTTACCCTCAGCTCCGGACTCATTACCGGCCTGACCTTTCATGTTGTGGCGGTGTTTGCCGAGGCGGGCATAGGCGCAACCGCCGCGCTTGCAGTGTTCTTCCCTGCCTCGTTAATATCGGTGCTGGTTACACCAGTTGCAAGTGTTGCCAGCGACCGGCTTCCCCTGAAGTACTTTGCTATGATTCACGCGGCAGCCCTTGCCGTCTTGCTCATTTCTATGCCGCTTCTCGCCTTTGGACCGGCAGCGTACGTACTATTAGTAGTCTCGAAAGGCGTCGCAGTCGCCATGTTCGCCGTGAATCATACCGTTGTCTGGCCCCGATTTTTTGGCTTGCAGCACCTGGGGAGTATTTCTGGGTACTCGGCCGCATGGTTTGTCGCCGGTAGCGCGCTTGGTCCGTATCTGTTTAGCCTTTCTGTAGATCTTACCGGGTCTTTTTGGGGCGTCTCTTATGCTTTTGTACCTATCTGCCTAATCCTGCTGGTACTTGGAACGCGTGCTGACAACCCAAATATTCGCAAGTCGGGGCACGCAAGGCTGTAGGAGGGACGCCGTAATCTTCCCAGCCGCCTCCTGCACTGCGCCGCCGTTGTGCCCTACCGGGCAGGGCACAGTGGCGCCAGTGCTACTCGCTACCGCTACCATTGCCGTGGAATGCACGGTAGGAGAAGAGGAAGTGTTCAACAGATAGTGCCTGTTCTAAAGAGCTTCCGGCAAGCGGGCCGGAAACGGCCTGTCCGGTAATATCCCAACTGCTGCCGGTTTCTTTGTCGCGGAACCCTTCCGCATGCTGCTCAAATTCAAGAGCTTGGCCTGCGGCTTCAGCGTAATATGCAACCGCGCTGCCGACATCGCGCCCATCTGCAATGCGGCCAGAATCCAATGCACTGGCGGTACCGCGCTTTCCGAACACGACTATATCCTGTCCCTCAAGCTCCATATTCAGCACTCCCTGTTCAAAGAGCTCGGTGTATGGCACCGCGCGCGCCGCATCACCATGATATATGGTCAGCACGCGTTCCATAGGATTCTCGTCCCGCCCTGTTCGGTCCGGCCCACGATACAGGAACGGTTGCGCCGAACGGTCATAGC
>CAZQIK010000380.1:0-2780 GCA_964593085.1 uncultured Spirochaeta sp. | reverse complement strand
AGGCCGTTGCTGCCGTGGCGGATGTAGCTTGGCGCGCCGCCTCGCAGCGGCGCACAGACCGGAAGCCCGGCGGCCATTGCCTCAAGAATTGACAGGCCAAACTCCTCCTTGGGGCTTGGGCAGACGTACACATGCTGGCCTCCCGTGGTCGACTGCTGCGCAAACGCCGCCTCCAGTAGCCGCACCTCGTTGTTGGCCAGCGCGCCTACATGCAGATACCCCGCCCGTGCTTCAGGCGGCGCTGTCGCCAGGATTCGCTCCAGTTCTTCAAGTACATTGATCTCGGTCGGGTTGGGTGTCCGCAGGTCACCGCCAATAAGAACAAGGTTGTAGCGGGCATACAAGCCGCTCTCTACCCAGGCCTGCAGCAGCGCTGGCTGTGCCTTTGACGGATGCAACCGGCCGACGCATAACAGCACCGGCAGGTGTCGCCGCGCACCCAATATCCCTCCACGACCGGTGGGTGTGCCCTCCACTGCAGCATCAATCATGCTCCATGGGTCGATCTCGAGAGGCATCTTGTCAATAAACTGCACGCCCTCATCAATCCCAATCATTCGCCGGCCGCCCACATTCTCAAGTTGCGGGAAGTAGGGCAGGAGTTGCTGCTCAACCGCGCTGCGGCCTATTCCTACCAACGCATCGGCCTGCCGCACCAGCTCGTCGCCAATCTTAACGCGATACACCAGCGTAGCCGCCTCTGCCGGGGTGCGGGGAATAAACTCGCCGTGCGGGTCGCAGAGCGTGCGGTGTGGGTCGGGGGTAATGGTGGTCACCAGAGCGCAGTCGTTAAGCCGTGCTGCCGCGGCCGCGGCATATGATGCCCCGTCAATATAGCGCGTATGCAGAACTGCAGGTAGGGGCGATGTTTCCCGCTCGGCCTGCAGCGCCTTGCACAACATACTCCGCAGTGCCGCCTCATCCGAGCGAAAGGCATCGTTGCGCCCGTTACCAGCGTAGTCGAGCCGCCAAATGATATGTCCGGGCCCCGCCTGCTCTCGCGGCTGCACAGACCGGTGTTCGCCGTTTGTGTCGCGCCCCACCAGCGTTGTTACGGTAATGTCGTAGGGGCCTGCGGCCAAGGCGTTGCCAGCCTCGCGCACCAAGGTTCCAAGCCCGCCGCCCGAGCCAAGCCCACTAAACATGGGATCACCGTAAAACATGGTCTGGAACAGCCGCAGTCCTCCACCACGAGTGTGCCTGCCGCGTCCATGCGACCGCAGGCCGTCGCCCTGCAAGCTGCCTAGAGTACTGTGTCCCCGGGGTAACGGTACGAGTTCCGGTGTGGAGCCCGAGACTACATCGCCCCTACCTGGCCCGAGCAGTGCACGGAACAGCTCGGCATATGAGCCAGCCAAAGTTCCGTGGTTGAGGTAGTATTCCTGCCGAAGCCGAGCAAACGCGTCCATGCTCCCGGCAATATACTGCTGCTACACCACCAAGAACACTATGATTCCCACAATGGCGGCGTTCAACAGACAGTACAGCAAGGTGTTCTTGAGAATTGCACCTTCCTGCCCCGCTATGCCGACCGTTGCCGCACCAATGATTGCCTTAGCGGGCGCAATAGCGCTGCCAAGTGAACCGCCCACCGACTGGGCCGCAGCCAGAATTGCGGCGCTCACGCCAAGCTGCAGCGCCACCTGTTCCTGAAAGGCGCCAAACAAAACGTTGGAGTTGGTATTGCTGCCGGTCATGAAGCTGCCAAGGACACCAACAAGTGGTGAGAACAGTGGGAAAAAGCGCCCGGAAAAGTTTGCTACTCCCGAGGCAAGCACCGAGGTCATACCGGAGTCGTTCATAACCAGGGCCATCATGACCATAAGTCCTATGCTCAGCGTGGCGTTCCAGCACTGCTTATAACTGTCTCGTGCTACCGCCCGAACGGTGCTGAGGTCAAAGGTTGTCTTACGCCGGTAGATCAGTGCGCCTACGATAGCCGCCGCGGCCAGAAAGGGTGCCGGGTGAGCAAAAAGGCGAATGGCTGCGTAGTCAGTAACTGGCGCCACCTCGAATCCCAATGCGGTGCTGCTTGCCGGGAAGGCAAAGGCCAGCCGATATCCTGCAAGCGCCGACTTAAGCGCCGGAATCTGCGACAGCGAAACCACCACGACTAAAAAGATGTAAGGGAAGGCGGCCGTAAACAGTCCCATTGCATGCCGGGAACTGGACTCGCCCTCCTGCTGTGTCTCCGCGCCGTCGGCGTTCTTGCCGAAGCGGGATAGGCGCGAGTATAGCGTTATGGTTGTGATACCTGCCGCACCTGAAGCAAGGGTACCCAGCTGCACCGCGCCAATGCGGGTGACCACAATGAGCGTGAGCCCCATAACAAAGCTAGTCAGAAGTACTGCGGGCAGCGCCCGTCCGACATCGCGAAAGCCGCCATGCATATGTGCCACCGAGAGCCCACACACCAGAATCGGACTTAAGAACAAGAGGCCAAGCCAGTAGGTGAGCTCGGCCGGTGGAAGGCTTACCACCAGTTGCAAGCTAAAATACGAGGACGCCATCGACCCAAAGGTCACGCTCCAAGCATGCCCTACCAGTGCTGCTGAAGCGGCCAGCACCGGGCTAAATCCAATGCCTACCAAGAGCGGCGCTACAACAGCCACCGGCACCCCAAACCCGGCAACGCCCTGTATGAAGGACGCAAAACACCACGCAAGCAGCAGCAGCTGCAGCAGGCGGTTTGATGTAACCGAGGTTAAGGTGTCGCTGATCACCGATATCGCCCCGGCATGTTTGACCACGTTATAGAGCACCACCGCAGTCCAGATAAT
>CAZQIK010000379.1:0-2796 GCA_964593085.1 uncultured Spirochaeta sp. | reverse complement strand
GCGATTTTGCCCGCTTCACCGGCTTTGCGCCAATTGTGCTGTAGTTCTAGCTGTTCGTTAGATCGCCTGGATCGTCCGCGGGACCACGCGGCCTAAAGGTTCGGCCTACAGTGCCCCGCCTATAGCTCCCCGGCTTAGAGCGGCCCGCCGCCATCTCAAGACCCTGAAGAACTTCAAGCTCACAAAACACCGATATACAACCCGCCGCATCTCCGACCGCCTTCCAACGACGCACGATTTCCGGCTCAGGCATACGCTTGAGCACCTGACTATACACCGAGGTGTCAAGCAGATATTTTACGCCCATGCTCACGCATCTTCCAGGGGGGTTGTAGAACTGCTCACTCTGTCTTTCCAAATCCGGGAAGTCTTGTTCCAGTGTCCCGTTGTACCGGTCGTGGGCCTCACGGGCTTCCCACACCGCAGACTCGCCCTGCTCGTACTCTGGCTCCAGCGGGACAATGCGCACCCAAGATTTCTTCATAGCTTTATTATACTAGTCAACTAGTTGTTTGGTAACGGGGGAGTTTCCCAGTGCCGCTCCTCCGAGTAAAGGTCGATATTTTCGCCATGAAGAGACCTTGTGTGTTCCAGTCACGTACATCCGTCCGGCGCGCGCATGCGGCCTGGCAATTTGGCTTCTTTTTTGCTATCTTTCTATTTGGACAATCAGTGCGACATTTTTCTATGTAGTACTCCTGTAGATGCTATAGGAGGAACACGTGGGGCAAATCATGGAACTATCGCCGGAACAGTTGGAAAGCATAGGCAGATACGTACGCGGCAACCTCTCGGCCTGGATGGGTGAAATCTACACCCAGCGTGACATGCAGCTCACCGAGCGCATGGTGCGGGTGGAAGAAGAGCTTAAGACCCAACGGGAGCTCATGCAGCAAGGTTTCGCCCTTATGGAAAAGCGTTTCGAACAGGTCGACAAGCGCTTTGAGACAGTTGATAAACGTTTTGAAGACATGGCCAAGAGCATAGATCAACGCTTTCAGCAGGTTGATAAACGCTTTGAGCATATGACCAAAAGCATGGACCAACGTTTTGAAGACATCCACCGCTACAGCAACCGCTGGTTCACGGTGATCACTGTTATGCTCGGAATTATGACGCTTGGCGGTGGGATACTGGGGTATCTGGGACTACAATGAGTAGTCACCGCCGCTAAAAGTAGCCCCCCGGCTTACACCACCCCTTGATCCAGCATCGCCTCGGACCCCGCCTTCCTGATACTCCGGCTAGCCGCTACCGGATTCTGGCAGTGCTGCAAGGAATCTGAGAATGTGTTGGTTGACCAACTCAGCCGCGGTGACGTGCGGAAAGTGCCCGCTGCAGGGAATGACCACGTAGTCCTTGGCCATGGCATTTCGCGCAAGCCACTCGGCTGCTTCCGGTGGGACTGCAGGGTCATGCTTGGCCTGCTGCACCTGTACTGGAAGCGCAATTTCCTTGACATCCATACGGTGATCTGCTCGGAAAGCTGCCCCCAGAATTGTGCATGCGATATTCGGATCCAGGTGCAGGATGTTTCGTGTGAACTCATTAGCAAAAATCGGGTTTCGCTCCGCGTCAGTGACCATTGGCCCAAAGCTCCGTGCCCAGTGACCATAGTCAGCCTGGAGAGCACTGAAGAGCTGCTCAATCTCGTTGGAACGAAAGCCACCGCGATACCCGCTCGCCGGTTCGTCAATGTAGCGGGCCGAGGAACCTATTAGAATTAATGAGTCGAAGATTGAAGGGGCCATGATGGAGCTGAGCGCACCGACCATTCCGCCAAGTGAGTGGCCAACGTAGGTAGCTCCGCTAATTGCGAGCTCGCGCATAAGAGTGGCAAGATCTTCTGCAAAGCCGTAGAGCGTTACATGCTTTTCGGGGTCATAGGCCGCTTTGCTCGTAGCGCTCGTGCCGGGAAAGTCAAACACGACGATGTCGTATCCCGCGGCCGATAAGGCCTGCACCTGCGCCTGCCAGACAAGCTGGGTTGACCCAAAGCCATGGCCCAGTACAACCGTGCGTGCTCTATCCGCGCCGCCAGCGCCGCCAGCGTCCGCGCCAGCCGTAGAGTTCCCCTCAATGATGCGAGCCTGGAGTTGGGAAGCTAACACTGCATGCTCCTTGTATCGGCCGGAGTTACTCCTCCGGCAGCTCTATCTCCAGCCCGTCGTAGGCTGGCTGAATCTCCGGGGGAAGGCTTGCCGCGAGCTCATCATGGTCGAGGTCGTGACACATGTGCGTTAGGTAGGCCTGAGCCACACCCAACCGGCGCGCCTCGGCCACCGCCTCATCTACCGTGAAATGCGTCGGGTGGGCGCGCCGCCGCAGGGCATCCAGCACTACAACATCGACCCCTTCAAGCAACCCGTAACTCTCGTCCGGAATAGCACTGCAGTCGGTAAGATACGCAAAGCGGCCAAAGCGATACCCGTAAATCCTGCGTTTCCCATGCATGATCGGCACCGGTTGCACCCGCGCGTCGCCCACCGCTACCGCCTCGCCGTTAAGAACGTGGCCCTCTACTTGGGGTCGCCCCGCCGTCCAGTGCTCCGGGTCCAAGATGTATGCAAAAGTGCGGCGCAACCCGGCCATGGTGTACTGACTCCCATAGGCCGGTAGCGGCCGCTTCCAGGTGAAAACCCGCAGGTCGTCAATACCGTGTGTGTGATCCGCGTGCCCGTGGGTAAAGAGCACCGCGTCGATTGTGTTCAGCTCCGCCGCCAGCGCCTGCTGCCGCAGGTCCGGCCCTGCATCTACTAAAACTCGCGCGCCCTGAAACTCTACCAGAATTGATGC
>CAZQIK010000378.1:0-2798 GCA_964593085.1 uncultured Spirochaeta sp. | reverse complement strand
CGAACCCCCACAGGCAGAACCAGAATCTGCAGTGCTACCATTACACAACCGGGAACCGCACATGCAAGCAACATAGCCAGTTTGCCAGCTTATGTCAACTGCAGTGCCGTCTCGCACCCTGTGACGGCGTTGCACTACCTACTCGCTATGATACTCAATAAGAGTGCGCACGGCAAAGGGTTTTAAGAACTCTCCATAGTTAAGGAAAGGCAAACCTACAACACAGCAGACTCCAGCAATCTCCGAACCCGACTCAACAATCATCTCCGCGGCCGCCCGTAACGTGCCCCCTGTTGCTACCAGGTCGTCAAGCAGCAGTACCTTTCGCGCCTCGGCGACATCGGCCTTGTGCAACTCTATCTCATCCTCACCGTACTCCAGGGTGAAGCGCTTAACAAACTTCTCACCCGGTAGTTTGCCCCGCTTCCGAATAAGTATGAGGGGTAGCCCCAGCTCGTACGCCACCGGCGCTGCAAAAACAAAGCCACGGGCATCTATTCCTGCTACCGCGTTCATTCCCGAGTCCTTATACATTTCAACAATGCGACTCACGCAGTAACGGAACGCTTCCGGCTCCACCAGCACCCCGGTGATATCGTAAAAGAGTATCCCAGGCTTGGGGAAATCCGGCACTTTTCGTATTACTGAATCTAAATCATACTGTTCCGACATGCTGCTGAGAATAATCGGGCAGGTCTATTCCTGTCAACGAGTCACGCGTGATCTTTTTTCCATGGATATCGTCCGAACACATACGCAGACTTGCGTCCGTGCCGTCTCGTGTGTATTCTTGCCACATGAAACTGTCAACACGCTCTCAGTACGGTCTGCGAATCATGTTGAATCTGGGGCTGAACGTGGAGGGCAAACCCCTCCAGCTGAGCGAAATTGCAACTCGTGAGCAAATATCGGAAAAGTACCTTGGGCAGATCATCATGCCGTTACGCGCTTCCGGCCTTGTGAACTCGGTACGCGGCTCGCAGGGCGGCTACTATTTGTCACGCCCGGCACGAGAGATTACGGTACTGCAGGTTGTAGAAGCAATTGAGGGTGAAATAAGTATTGTTGATGCAGGAGGAGACACCGCATCAACGCGCGGGGCTGTTGCAGATCAACCGGCAAGCGTTGCGGCAACTGGGCGAGTCTGGCGCAAGGTAACCGACTGCATACGACAAACACTCGGGGAGTTTACCGTTGAAGATCTTCTTGAATACTACAGTAGAGAAGCTGGCATTTTTGATTTTTCAATTTAGGCAGGCCTTTCTTGTCCTCACCGAAAAATCGACGTATAGTGCCCGATAATGGTAACAATACTTCCTGTAGCAAGCGGCAAAGGCGGCGTCGGCAAGACAGTATTTACGGCGAATCTTGGTGTAGCACTTGCAAAGGCCGGGAAGACGGTTGTGCTCATAGACCTCGACCTCGGCGGGTCGAATTTGCACACGGTACTTGGCGTCCGCAACCGCCATGCAGGTGTCGGCAATCTTATTTACAAACAAGAAGAGGGACTTGAGTCACTTCTGGTGCCGACCTCACAAGATCGCCTATTTCTCATACCCGGTGACGCACTACTCCCAGGCACCGCCAATCTATCGTACTTCCGAAAGCAAAAGATTATAAAAGACACATCTGCCTTGGTAGCCGACTTTGTCATTCTCGACCTCGGTTCCGGTACGACTTATAACACGGTCGACTTCTTCCTCACCGGAAGTGACGGTGTGATTGTGTGCACGCCCGAAACTACATCAATCCTGAACGCCTACTCCTTCATCAAAACCTCGGTCTATCGCATGCTGTACCGCAGCTTTCCCAAGACAAGCCCCGAACGAGGAATGGTGCAGTCTTTCATTGAAGAACGCATTGAAGGTGCGGACAACTCTTTTGATACGCTCGGGCAACGGCTTGGCGAGATATCCGAGGGCGCACGCGACATCTTTCACCAGTGCCTACAGAGCTTTCACCCAAGGGTTGTACTGAATATGGGACGTGAGATAGAAGATCTGGAGATTGGCCGCCGGCTCCGCACCATTGCTCGCCGAAACCTTGGCATTGAGGTTAACTTCATTGGGTATTTGCCACGCGAGGAACTCCTAACCGAGTCTATCATCAAGCGTCAACCGGTCATTGAGCTTAACCCTACCGGCGCTTTTGCGCGCTCGCTAACAATGATATCGCAACGCATTATCAATGCACCTCGCGGAAGCGAGCCCAAGCTGCATGAGGACGACGAGGATATCCGCGAACTGGCCCGCTCGGCGCAGTCAATGTAGTGGCTACGCCCAACAAAAGGGTTGATAATTGCTGCATTCGCTCATACTCTAAGAAGTCTTTTGTAACAGAAGACAAGACTAACAGCTGCGGAGGGTTTAGAGGACATGAGAAAAATTTTACTAGCGCTCATGAGCGCCGTGCTAGTCGTGGGACTGCTGCTTTCGTGCGGAGCTGCCGCTGAACAGTATGAGATCGCTATGATCACAGATGCCGGTGACATTGACGATGAATCATTTAATCAGGGCACATGGGAAGGCATAGTTGAGTACGCCGAAGAAAACGATCTGTCACATCGCTACTATCGACCGTCGGAAGTATCAGACTCCGCCTATATCTCTGCTATAGACCTCGCGGTACGCGGCGGAGCTGAGATCGTAGTAACACCTGGGTTTCTGTTTGAGCAGGCAATCTTCAGCGCTCAGGACACCCATCCTGATGTGAATTTTGTTCTTATCGACGGTGCGCCACATGGTGGCGATTACAATGTACAGGTTGCGGACAACACCGTATCTGTATTCTTTGCCGAG
>CAZQIK010000377.1:0-2803 GCA_964593085.1 uncultured Spirochaeta sp. | reverse complement strand
TCACCCGCCTTGATCTCAGAGCGTACTGAAACGGTTAAGTCAGCATCTTCATTTCCGTAGAGTCGAACGCGTACTGTAAAATTTCCGGTAGTCTTAATCGTGTTCTCCGGAACCTCAATACGCTTTTTCTCAATAGAAAGGCCGATCTTTTCAAGCGCCTCCACAATTGTAGCTGAGGTAACCGAACCAAAAAGCTTACCGTTAGCACCGGCGTTCATGTTGATAACCAACTCTTCGTTTTCGAGGCGTTGCTTTAGACTCAGAGCGTCCTGCCGCTTCTGCTCTTTTCGCTTCTCAATTCCCTTGCGACGGGCTGCGAGCAGAGCTAAGTTGGATGTGCTATGCATCACAGCCAATTTACGAGGCAGCAGATAATTGCGCCCGTAACCAGCTGCTACAGCGACTACATCACCCTCTTCTCCGAGATTATTCACATCTTGCTGTAGAATGACCTTCATGGTTGTTCCACTCCTTCAAACCTATGATAGTTGATCCATAGTTCCGAGATACCCAACAAAGGTACCCCTATTAGAACAAGAATATTGAGCCCTGGGATCATCAAGCTCAACACCATGGCGCCCACAATTAGTGTACGCAGGCCACGAATTAGATTCCTTCTTTCAAACTCATGCCGAATTATGCCAATTCCCTGTACACCGTACAGGAGAAGTGCCGTCATTCCGGCATTCCAAACTATATAGCGCACCGCCCCAAGCGGGAGCATTATTGAAAACAGCATGCCTGCCCATGATACGAGCGCTGGCCAGGTCAATTGCAACGGAACCTGGAAACTCTCCAACGCCTGAATAACCAGAACCCGCTCGCCACTGCTGCCAACTACTTTGCCCAACACCCAGTTGGAGCTCAGTACCACAATATACATGAAAGCAAAACTTGAAGCTAAAAAGTTCGTCGACATAGTCATGAACTCTTCGAAGGTGATAACGGCTACGCCACCCCCCGCATTCACAATGCTTTCATACATTAGGCGAAACTGCTCGCTCATGAGCGTCCGGGCACCCTCGTTTGACAGCAAGAGGAGCGCGCCCGGTACAAAAATCACCACACTCACAAGACCAGCAAGAAGCAATCTATATACCGCTGTCGGCATCTGTGGATGACGACTATTCATTACCCACAGTCCAAGGATAAAAACAGCCGGTACGGCTATATCTACACCTGCTATCGCACTTACACCCGTCGCTTCAGTTATTCGGCGTAGTTCAGCTATCCGAACCACGATTACCGATGCCCAGGCTACGATACCTGCCCGAATAAAGGCTTGCTGGCCGTGTCGCTCAAATAGCACCTGGAGTGGCACCAAAAACAGGAACAAGACGAACCCAAGCTGGTAAAACAGCGCCGATAGCAGTCCTGTAAGCACCAGCACTACCTGGTTCTCATGTTTCACAAAGCGTACCGGCATAAACCTGATCGGTTAACCGATCGGCAGTAGCGCAATGGCTCTTGCCCGCTTGATTTCACGTACAAGACGGCGTTGGTTTTTTGCCGAGGTTCCGGTGATTCGGCGCGGCAGAATTTTGCCTTTCTCAGTCACAAAACGACGGAGAACCTCAGGGTGTTTATAGTCAATGACGAGATTGTGTGCCTTGATCTTGTCAATCTTCTTTCGGAAAAAGGCACGACCACCACCGCCGGGACGTCCACCGCGTCCGCCACGGTCTCGTCCACCGCTATCTTCGTCGTCGTCTCGGGGACGACGACCGCGGTAACCACCGCCTTCGCTGCCTCCTTCGCCGCCTCCGCGGTACCCGCCACCGCCGCGGTAACCACCGCTTTCCCCGCCCCCACGATAGCCACCCTCACGAGGAGGGGAAGTATCTCCAGAAGCTTGACGCGGTGCGCTACCCGCACCCGCTCCTGCAGGGGCACCGGCGCCAGCAGGCGTTGCCGCTGGCGACTGGTTCTCTTGTGTTGTCTCTCTGTTAGTATCTTCAGTTGACATAGTGATTCCTCCAAGTTTTAGAACGGGACATCATCCTCGAAATCTGCTGGGCCGGATGATGATTCCGGTGCGCCTCCTTGGCCTGCTGAGGGGCCCGTAAAACCGGATCCGCGGTCCCGTTCTCCCCCGCCACCTTCGGTGCGCCCGCCAAGTAGCTGAACGTTGTTTGCAAAGATCTCAACCTTGCTCCGGCGTTGCCCGTCCTGTTCCCAGCGATTCTGACGAAGCTGGCCTTCAACTCCAACTTGTTTGCCTTTGCTGAGATAGCGACTAATTGCCTCGGCAGATTTACCAAACAAAACAACGTCAAAGTAGTTAACCTCGTCAACCCACTGATCTCCGCTCTTTTTGCGATAATTATTTGCCACCGAGAACTGGCAGACTGCCGAACCAGAGTTTGTATATTTAAGCTCCGCGTCTCGGGTGAGTCGACCAATTATGCCAACATGATTGAGATCTGTCATGATTAGTCGTCCCGCCTCACCATCATGAAACGCAACAGCTCATTTTTTAGACGCAGTGCATCTGCGGTTTGGTTAGCCTTTGACGGCTCCATTTCGGCCACGTAGTAAAAATAGTGGGCCTGGTGGGCATTTTCTATGGGGTACGCTAAGGTTCGTTGCCCCATATCTTCTTCTTTCACAATTGACGCGTCGAGCTTGACCAACTCTTCACGTACAACTTCTTTCCCGCGTTTGAAGATCTCGTCTTCTGCACGGAACACGCACATTGCCTCGTATGTTCTCATGTGGTATCCTCCTCATGGTCCGGTTTGCCTGCACCTCGATGTAGGTGTAGGAAAGAGGTCTGTGGAAAATATCATGTAGGCATCTACCC
>CAZQIK010000376.1:0-2814 GCA_964593085.1 uncultured Spirochaeta sp. | reverse complement strand
GAGAATCAGTTGTCATATCCGCGAAGCGACGGCAAGTCACCACCGCTCGAACACGTCTTAACCGACATAAAAAACGTACTCACCGCACACCGAAGCTTGTTCAACTCCGCATTCCACCGCGACTCCTTTCTGAGCGCCGCAGACTCTGTGCTCAAAGGCATACCCGGTTTTGACACCAGCTGCGAGCACAAGCTTTTGCGAGATACATCGACAGTAGTGTATCCCGGCGTTGAGCGTACTTCCGGTGCACCGCAGGCAAAGACCGCCGCAGATGGGCCGGTGATCGTTTGGAATCACCGATGGGAAGCCGACAAGCAGCCCGGCGTTTTTCGCCGGGTTATAGAGCAGCTTGACGAACAGAAGATGCAGTTCAGTCTCATTCTCCTTGGTGAGCATCCCGCCGGTGCAGGGAGCTCCGGAAAGACAGGCGGTTACAATTCGGAGTTTGAGGTATTGTGCAACAGGTTCAGCCAGCACATAATCCATTCCGGCTATGCACAGGACCGAGCCGAGTACTTCCGTCTGCTCAGCTTAGGCGATATTGTTGTGAGCACTGCAAAGCAAGAGAACTTTGGCCTTTCAATGCTGCAGGCGATAGATGCTGGCTGCTGGCCGTTGGCACCAAAGCGGCTGGCATATCCCGAGATACTGCCAGCCGAGGTGCACGCGCACTGCCTGTACAAAGACATGGACGACCTCATTCGCAAGATCACAGCGCTATGGGGAGCCCGGCTCAGTGCACAGCCGGACCAGACATGGGAACCCCTCCGCAACACCCTCCTTGAGCGCGCGGCGGAGTTCCATTGGGAACGACGCATTCGGCAGTTTGACAATCTCATTGAAGAGACGGTGGAGCTCAATAGCTAAGCATCCCGTCCGTTCAAACACTGGTACACCTTGTATAGACCTTGCGTCCCGAGGTCTTCAAGACCTTCCGCCGTGGCCGCATGATAGAACTGCTGCGCGGTGGCAAGCCCAGGCAATGCGAGTTTCATGCGGCGAGCTTCTTCCATTGCTATACCAAGATCCTTGACGAAGTGCTTAATGAAAAAGCCCGGATCATAGTCGCCTTGGGCAATCTTTGGTCCCAGGTTGTTCACTGCCCAGTTTGCACCGGCACCCTTGCCGACCACCGAAATGACCTCCTCCATGTCCAGTCCCGCCGAGACCGCATACATGAGCGACTCCACCGTGCCGATCATACCGGCGGCAACCAGAATCTGATTAACCATCTTGGTGTGCTGTCCGGCCCCTGCATCCCCAAGACGTTTGATGTTCTGTCCCATGAGCTCAAACATCGGGAGCACCTCATCGTAGGCACTCTGGTCGCCGCCAACCATAATTGCTAATTTACCTTCTTTGGCACCAGAGTCTCCCCCGGACACCGGGGCATCGAGCGTCTTCACACCCTTTTGTGCCGCGGCTTCGGAGATAGCAACCGCCAAACTTGGCTTCGATGTTGTCATGTCTACCAGAATTCCTCCTGAGGCCAGGCCAGCTAAAGCACCGTCGGCACCCAGTAGCACCGACTCGACATCCTCAGGATACCCGACAATGCTAAAGACGCAGTCACTTACTTCAGCTACCGCTTTGGGAGTGTCCTTCCAAACCGCGCCAGCCTGGAGCAGCTCCTCGGCCTTTGATTTGGTGCGGGTGTGAACTGCAACTTCATACCCGGCCTTCAACAGATGCCCGCACATGCTTTTCCCCATAATTCCGGTTCCAATCCATCCGATACGATTCATTGTTGGCTCCTTTGCCCTCTTGAGTTGAACTGTTGCATGCCTCCATTGTACACTCATGCGATGGAATGGTTTCAAGTCCTCGTAGTAAGTCAAGAAATTACTCTGGACGTCTCAATTTTTCGTCTTATGATAACTGCACTGCTGGTAGGTTCCGTTGGCTTAGAACGCCAGACCAATAATCAACCTGCAGGACTCCGAACTCATATTCTCATTGGAGTCGGCGCCTCGCTCCTTATGCTGCTGTCTATCTATGTTCCGCAACAATACAGGGACTTTCCTTCGGGTGATCCGAGTCGGATAGCAGCCCAGGTGGTCTCCGGAATTGGTTTCTTGGGCGGTGGTGCAATACTCAAGTTCGGCGCGGATATTCGTGGATTAACTACCGCGGCCTCTATATGGACCGTTGCGGCAATAGGTCTGGCAGTCGGCGCAGGATTGTTTGGTGCCGCGACTTTTGCCACCCTCCTCGTGCTTTTCACGCTTATTACGCTTAACCAGGTTGAGCGGCGCTTTTTCCCCAAGCAGATGATGAAAACGCTCACTATCTACACCATGAACAGCACAATTGGGGTGGAGGACATTCGGCGAGCAATTAGCAAAGCCGAGATCAAGATCCGCTCTATAGATGTTCAGCACTCAATGAAGAACAAGCGCACACGCTTCACAATAACGGTGTATGTACCCCAGTTTTTTGACTTTGACCCATTTTATCGTGAGATGAATAAGCTTAACGACGTGTACAAGGTGACACTCGAAGAAGTACAATAGCAGACGCGGGAGGTGGCGTTTATGGATACGCTCAGTAAAAAGCACATGCACATGGAAGCTTTCCTTGCTACACCTCATCATGTTCTGCTCCGCTATGGTTTGGTGGTAGCCTTCCCCCTTGTGGCAATCTGGTTGCTTGCAACTCTGCTTATTTATGGAGTTGGACCGGAACTCCCCCGGATCGCCAGTGCAGCTACTCTTTTGGCCGTTCTGAGTGTGGCGGGAGCTTCTCTGCTGAAACTTGAGTACCGCGTTATGAGCCTCCCCGGAGTTAACCATACTCTTCCTGTTAACTTTGCTG